>CAVBOO010000149.1:0-3526 GCA_963597045.1 bacterium
GGAAAAGAAAACGAGCAACGACGTGGCGATCGGCGCGTCAACCGGCAAGGCAGCTGAAGGGTCGGTCCTCGCAGGCGCCGCCCCCGCTGCGCGCAAGGCTCGCGGTTTCGGGATTTTGGCCGGTGCAGGACGCTCCGTTTTGTCGGTCGGCTTCCTGCTGCCTGCCGCGCTCACCTGTTTCGCCGTCGGGGTGACGGCTTCTAACTACTCGCCTTTGGTCTTCGACCTCAGTCAGTATGCTCAGCAGCAGAGCTCGGTGAAGAAGATGCTCGCGGCAGGGGAGCTTGAGCCGCAGGTCGTTGACGAATCCAAGCGCACGACCGACACTCAAACCTCCGAACAGAAGGCCAAGGCGGCCGCATCGAGCAATTACGGGATGAAGGCTCCGACGGGCGGTTACGCCGATGGCGTCTACACCGCTAAAAGCTACGGCTATCGCAGCTACATCACCGTCCAGGTGACCATCAAAGGTGGCAAGATCTCGGGCATCAAGGTACTCTCCGAAAGCGAGGACCGCCCCTACTTCACCAATGCGAAAGCTGTCATCGGCCGCGTGATTTCGAAGCAGGGGACCAACGTCGATACCGTTTCAGGCGCCACCTATTCTTCCAAGGGCATTCTTGCTGCAGTGAAAAAATGCCTGATCAAAGCTTCAAAATCTTCGACCTCAAAGGAAAAGGTCGAAGAGAACAAGCCCGATACCTCGCAGGATGGCACCGGTGACGACAAAACAAGTTGGGGCGATAACAGCTCGGATTCCAAGGGCGACGCCAACTATCAATGCAAGCTTTATGCGAACGGGACATGGACCGGCGAGGGCGCTGGCTACAACGTGCTGGTGGACGGCGGTGATACCAAGATCACCTTGCAGGTGACCACGCTCGACGACAAAATCACCGGTATCAAAATCGTCTCGCACGCGGAGGACAATCCTTATTTCCGCTATGCAACCAGGGGCAAGGGCGCCAAGCTCGGTGTGATCGAGCAGGTGCTGAACAAACAGGTCTCCGATGTTGACGTGGTGTCGGGTGCGACCTATTCCTCCAAGGGGTTGATGGCGGCGATCGCCGACGCCCTAGAAAAGGCGAAAGCAGCGCTTGAGGAGCAGAGCAAGAAGGACGATGCCGACAAAGATGACGGCAAGGATGATTCCGGTAAGGACGATTCGAGCTCGGACAAGGGCGATAGCGGCAAGGATGACTCTTTCTCCGGCAAGGGCGATTCCGGCACGAGCGACACCGATAAGGTCGATGCTTCCGGTTCCAGCTCTTCCGGATCTTCCTCAAGTTCGAGCTCGGAGGCAAGCTCCAGCAAGGGTGACGCTGGCAAGGAGGCCTCTGGGACTGCGGCCTCCAAGCAAAAAGGCTCCGATTCCAGCAAATCCGACGCGGACGAAGAAACCAAAGCTTCTTAAGCCCCAAGCCGTTTAACCAAGGGCTTTGCTCGACCTTGCTCCGGGGCAAGCACCTGGTCGTACGCAGGGCCGTCCCTGGAATTGCGTCCTATCTGCGATGCCTCTATGTGCGCACGGTGCTTTGGCTCTGCGCGTATTTTGTGCAGATGCATTGCCGCGCGTCAGGGAACGGGCCTTAAGGGTATTCTTTAAATTGCTATAATTTATAAAAGTTTAGGAGCTAAACTAAACTCCATGGCAAGGCCTTTGGAAAGCGGCCGCCGAGCTTGCAGCGAAGGCCGCAGCAGGGAGCACACCAAAGGGAAGAACCGGCATTTTCTCAGCTCATAAGCCTGGTTTGTTCCGCGCAAGCTGCTTTAGCAAATGCCTTGTCCTTGCCCAACGTGAAAGGATTCCTCTCATGCCAAAAGGCGATTGGAAAGCCAAAATGTATCGGTTCATGCAGGGGCGCTATGGCATCGACGAGCTGGGGCAGGTGTCCATGGTTGCCTCGATGCTGTGCCTTTTGCTCGACATGATTTTTGGCTCGGGGATTTTGTACCTGCTGGGCACCCTGGGGATGATCTTCACGATTTTCCGCATCTACTCGCGCAATATTGCGGCGCGTCGCAGGGAGTTAAATTGGTATGCCCTGAAGGCTCGTAAGCCCAAGGCTTGGTACAAGCTAACCAAGAAGCGTTGGCAAAATCGCAAGACCACCAAGTACTTCAAATGCAAGAAGTGCGGCCAGGTGATGAGCGTACCCAAAGGCGTGGGTACCATCAAAGTCACCTGCCCGAAGTGCAAAGACGTTACTCAACATAAGGCCTAGGCCTCAATGCTGGAGGAAGCTATGACGAACGAAAACGACCAGGCAAAAGCCAACGAAGTGGCCGAAGCCCTGGATTCAGTGGACGAGCCCAATTTCGATCTGGGATCGTTAATGGAAGACGGTATTTTAGGTGAGCTTTCCGAGGAGGATGTGCAAAGCGACCTGCATGAACCAGGGGAGGCCATCGTCGAGGCCGAGCGTGAAGGAGTGGGCTACGTGCCGCAGGTTGGCATGGTGCCCATCAAACGCCAGGGCGGCAAGACAACTTACCTGGTTCCATCGCGAGACGATCTTGTGATCAATCGCGATGCGTTCAGGTTGGTGCGTGATCTGAAGCTCGCCTTCGACAAGCTCGCCATGCCCATTTGTAAGGAATGGGGCGTTACGCACAGCCAATTCGAGGCCTTGCGCGAGATCAGCCTTGAGCCTGGAATGTCGGCCACGGAGCTTTCGCGTCGTCTTAATTTGCAACGATCGAACACGGCTTCACTTTGCAAGAAGCTCGCCGAGAAGGGCCTTATCTCCATCTCTCCCAATGTTCACGACCGCCGCGGCATCAGCCTTAACTTGACCGACGAAGGCAAAGATCTTGTTGAGGGAATAGAGCGCGAGCTTATCGCCGTGTTCGATATGAACCTTTCGGCAAGCAGGCGCGACACGTTCGAGAAGATCATTGTCGGCATGACCGCCATGCGCGAGCTTCTAGCTGAAATGCATTTTGGCCAGCCTTTGGAGTAGAGCTTCCGTAGAGAGCTTTGGTGCTTGTTCGTATAAACTGGATCGAGCAAGGGAAACTAAATGGAAGAAAGGAAGCTCATGGAAATCTCCGGACTTAAAACCGTCAGAGGGCTGGGTACCGCAATCGTCGTCCTGGCTATTTTAGGGATCATCGTTTCAGTGGTCTGCATTCTCGCAAGCGATTTCCTCGCCCAGAACATCATCCAGAGCAGTCAGTCCGATTACGAATCTGCTCTTTCGGCTGTTGGCCTTACCGTTCAAGATGTGGGCAGCCTTCCCGAAGTGGAAGATCAGCTTGAAAGCAACAAGCTGAGCATCATTGCGAGCTCCGTTTTCAGTATCATCTTCGGTGTTCTTGTTCTTATTGCCGGCCTTAAGGCTCGTAAGGTCACCGTAACCCCCGACTTTGCTACCGTTAAAACGGCTCGCAACTGGGGTATTGCCGCAATTGTATTTTCCTTTTTGGGAAGCGACCTTATCACGCTCATTCTGAGCATCATTTTGGTGGTGATGGCAAACAGGGCGAAAAGCCCGAATTGCAGTAGTCGTCTGTTCATATTAAT
>CAVBOO010000150.1:0-3520 GCA_963597045.1 bacterium
CGCCGCCGAAAAGCAGGCCGAGGCCGATCAGGCCAAAGACAAGATGAACGAGCTTTATGACGTTGCCGAGCAGAAGTCCGAGGCTTACAACGACGCCGTCGTTGCCCGCGATGAAGCCAAGTCGGCCCAGAAAAAGGCCGAGGAAAAAGTCGATGAGGCTAAAAAGGAAATCGCCAGCGAAACCAAGAAGATCGAGGGCTATCAGGAGCAGCTGGGCAAGCGTGCTCGCTCGATGTACCGCTCCGGTGGCAACGATTTCATCGATGTCCTGCTGGGCTCTTCCTCCTTCGAGGAATTCGCAACCAGCTGGTCGCTGCTTGAGACCCTGAACGAAAACGACGCCGAGCTGGTCTCCGAGACCAAGGAAGCGCGCACCAAGCTCGAGACCGCCAAGAAGGAACTCGACGAGCAGGCCGCCGAGGCTAAGAAACAGTCCGAGGAAGCCACCAAGCAGGCCGCTGCCGCAAAGACCGCCAAGTCCGAAGCCGCCGCAGCTGCAAGCAAGGCCGAGTCTTCTTATAAGAAGCTGAGCAAGGAAGCCAAGAAGCTTCTTGCCGAGGAAAAGGCTGAGGAAGAGCGCAAGGCCAAGGAGGCCGCCGCCGCTGCCAAGGCCGAGCAGGAAGCTGCTGCCAAGGCAGAGCGCGAGGCTGCTCAAAACGCCAGCTCCAACAGCTCCAGCAACACCGATTCGGACTCCAGCTCCGATTCCAGCTCTTCGAGCAATAAGTCCCAGAGCGTTTCCGGCAACACCGTTGTTTCCCGTGCTTACGCTCAGCTGGGTAAGAAATACGTTTGGGGCGCAACGGGTATGTCCACCTTCGACTGCTCCGGTTTGGTCGGTTACTGCCTGCGCGGCACCACCGGTCGCTGGATGACCTCCAGCACCGCCTGCGGTTGGACCAAGGTCTCCAACCCCAAGCCCGGCGACATCTGCGTGCGTAGCGGCCATGTTGGCATCTACATCGGCAACGGCATGATGATCCACGCTCCCCACACGGGCGATGTGGTTAAGATCTCGTCCGTTCCTTCCAACATGTGGTACGTGCGTTACTAGTTCGTAGATAACTTGTGGGCGGCCCCTAAGGGGCCGCTTTTTCGGCGTGTCAAATGTGCTAACATATCACGCGCTTGCTGCGAGCGTTTAGCTCGCGTTGACAACGGGATGTGGCTCAGCTTGGTAGAGCGCTGCGTTCGGGACGCAGAGGTCGCAGGTTCGAATCCTGTCATCCCGACCATGAACCGTTAGGGGAGTGCCCGTACAAGGGCACTGTCCTTTTTTGATAAGGTGAAGCTGTCCCCTTCGGGCGGCAGTTTATCCGTCTTCCTTAATGGAGGTGCTTATATGAAAATCGGACCTTTCGGCGGCCTTGAAATCCTGATCATCGCCATCGTCATCTTCCTGGTGTTCTTCGTGTTCGGCCCCAAGAACATGCCCAAGCTCGGTACCGCCTTCGGCAAGGCGATCAAGAACTTCCGCGAGGGCATGGGCGCCGGCAAAAAGGATGCCGAGGAGGAATCGCAGGCCAAGCAGCAGCCCACCGAGGCAGCAGAGCTGGTCGAGGTCATCGACAAGCCCGCACCCGGCAGCAAGCCTGCTCCCAGCGCCAAGCAAGCCGAGAAGGAAAGCGCCGAATAGCGTACGCAAGCTGTTAACCAAGCGCCCCTTTGAGGGGCGCATTTGACGTTAAGCCCAACGAGTAAAGCGCCACGCACGTGGCCGGAGGAAACATGGACAATTACATTCTCACCGAAGAAGGCAAGGCAAAACTCGAGGAAGAGCTTCGCTACTTGGAAACCGAGAAGCGCGCCGAGATCGGCGAGCGCATCAAGGTCGCCCGCGAGTTCGGTGACATCTCCGAGAACTCCGAGTACGACGACGCCAAGAACGAGCAGGCTCAGGTTGAGGCCCGCATCATCGAGATCAACCGCATCCTCTCCGAGGCAACCGTCGTCGCTGCCGGCAAGGCAGGCAACCGCGTGAACATCGGTTCCACCGTCAAGGTGACGATGAACGGCAAGGAGCGCACCTTCACCATCGTCGGCGCCGCCGAGTCCAACGTCGCCGAGGGCAAGATCTCCAACGAGTCTCCCGTCGGTGCTGCGCTGCTCGGCACCAAGAAGGGCGACAGCGTGACCGCCTACGGTCCCACCGGCCGCGAGATCGAGCTCAAGGTCGTCTCCCTGGCAAAGTAAACAAGCATCGGAGCTCTTGAGCTCTTTTTCAGAGTTCCTTCATCCGCAGGTGGGGGAACTTTCTTTTTCCCGCCTTAACCCCGTAAAGGAGCCCCTATGGCAGAAGAAACCAACGTCCCTGAAATCGAAGACGACCCCATCGCGGTTCGCCGCGCCAAGCGCGAATCCCTGATCGCCGCCGGCAAGAACCCCTACGGCCACGCCTTCGAGTACACCCATCACGTTTGCGAGCTCGAGGAAAAGTACGCCGAGCTCGAGGACGGCGCCACCACCGAGGATGAAGTGGCGGTTGCCGGTCGCGTGATGGCCAAGCGCGTTCAGGGCAAGATCATCTTCTTCGAGTTGATGGACTCCACCGCGCGCATCCAGCTGTTCTGCCGCATCAATGCACTTGGCGAGGAAGCCTTCGCCGAGATGAAGGAGTTGGACCTGGGCGACTGGATCGGCGTTCAGGGCGTGATGATGCGCACCCGCCGCGGTCAGCTTTCCGTTGCCGTTGCCACCTTCGAGCTCTTGTCGAAATCGCTGCGCCCCCTGCCCGAGAAGTTCCACGGACTCTCCGACAAGGAAATCCGCTATCGCCAGCGTTACGTCGACCTCATCGTCAATGACGATGTGCGCGACACCTTCCTCAAACGCTCCAAGATTCTCTCGGCCTTCCGCCGCTACATGGAGGACGACGGCTATTACGAGGTGGAAACCCCTATCCTGCAAACCATCCAGGGCGGCGCCACCGCAAAGCCCTTCATCACGCACTTCAACGCTCTTAACCAGGAGTGCTATCTGCGCATTGCCACCGAGCTGCACCTGAAGCGCCTTTTGGTGGGCGGCTTCGAGCGCGTGTTCGAGATCGGCCGCATTTTCCGCAACGAGGGCATGGACCCGACGCACAACCCTGAGTTCACCTCGATGGAGGCTTACTGCTCCTTCAGCGACCTGCAGGGCATGAAGCGCTTGGCGCAGGGCGTCATCAAGGCCGCCAACGCCGCGGTCAACGACACCGAGCAGCTTGAGTACCAGGGCATGACCATCGATCTTTCGGGTGAGTGGCCCTCCATTCCCATGACCAAGGTCGTCTCCGACGCGTTGGGCGAGGAAGTAACGCTTGACACCCCGGTTGCGCACCTGGCCGAGCTTGCCAAGAAGAACGGCATCGAGGTGAAGGACGAATGGACCGCCGGCAAACTCATCGCCGAGCTCTATGACGAAATCGGCGAGCCCACCATCGTCAACCCCACCTTCGTGGTCGACTATCCCGTTGAGGTAAGCCCCTTGGCCAAGCGCTTCGAGGACGAGCCGCGCCTTACCGACCGCTTCGAGCTGGTTA
>CAVBOO010000151.1:0-3516 GCA_963597045.1 bacterium
CGTGGCCATGGGTGACCACGATGCCACGCAGCTTATGGGCGTTCTCGAGCAAATATGTGTAATCGGGCAAAATCAAGTCGACGCCGGGATGATCGTCATCGGGAAACATAACGCCTGCGTCGTCGAGGATGATATCGTCGCCACACTCGAAAACAGTCATGTTCTTGCCGATAGCATCCAGACCGCCCAAGGGTATGATCTTCAGGGTCTCCTTGCCCTCACGCGCACGACGCGCAGCGGCACGAGCACGCTGCTCGGCACGCTTTTTGTTTTTAGCGGAACGCTGCTCCCCATCGTTGCCGTAGCTGGACAGATGAGGACGCTCGCGGTCGATATGCACGTGCTTGACACTCTCGGTACGGCGAGGGGCAGATTCATTGCCGGATGCGTAGCTCTTGCCAGGATTTTGAGTCTTTGCAGTTTTCGCAAAGGACGAAGGGGGCTTTTTGCCGGATCCGCTTTTGCGCTTTCCGTCCTTGTTCTTAGCGGCGCCTTTTCGAGGCGCCTTAGCCATGCCCTCTTCGAGGGATTGATTATCTTGAGCCATGTACTTCCAATCTACATAACGCCAAACACCCTTCATGGCGAATACGATGCCATGAAGGGTAGCTTGGAAAACCTATGCGCGACGTTTGCGAATCAGCTAGAGAACACCAACCTCGCGCATTACCTTCTCGAGTTGAGCGGATTGCTCAGGGGTGGCATCGACCAAAGGAAGTCGAACGCCTCCCACGGGGAAGCCCAAAAGTTTCAGGGCCTCCTTGGGAAGAATGGGGTTCGTTGTTGCGAAAAGCCCATTCATCAAAGGAAGAAGAGCCTCGTTCTTGGCTTCAGCTTCCTCGACTTTGCCCTCAACGAACAAATCGATGATTTCCTTCATGCGTTCAGGGCAAACGTTTCCGATAGTACTGACAACGCCGACACCGCCAAGCTTCATGATGTCGAGCGTGGAGGAGTCGTCTCCGGAGTAGACGACGAAGCCCTCAGGTGCGCCATCGATGATGGCCTTAACCTGATCAAGGTCGCCGGAAGCTTCCTTGATGCCGACGATGTTGGGGACGTCGTGAGCCAAACGAAGCGTGGTCTCGGCAGTCATGTTGACGCCGCAACGACCGGGAATGTTGTAGAGCAGGCAAGGCAGATCGACCGCTTCGGCAATTGCCTTGAAGTGCTGATACATGCCCTCCTGGGGAGGCTTGTTGTAGTAAGGGACAACCAAAAGCAAGCCATCAACGCCAAGCTCTTCAACCTGCTTGGAAAAATCGACCGAATCGGCAGTGCAGTTGTCGCCCGAATAGGCGATAACGGGCACCCTGCCAGCAACCTCATCGATAACAGCTTTGAACAGCTCTATTTTGCTGGGGTAGAAGATGGTGGGAGCTTCACCCGTAGTTGCGTTGACGAGAATGGAGTCGGCCCCTCCCTCGATCAAGCGGTTGGCAAGCTCGCGCACGCGAGGAAGATCCAACTCAAGATCTTCGGTGAAAGGGGTGACCATAGCCGGAATCAAGCGCCCGAACTGAAGTTCAGAACCTGCCATTGATATCTCCTAACCAAACGAAATAGTTCGTGAAAGCATGAAATTAAATTGAGCCTACCACAGCCTCATCAGGCTTAGTTCATGAAGTTTTCCAAACCGACAATAAGACCACTGCGCGGTCCTACCTCGCGGATTCCAAGGAGCACGCCGGGCATATACGAGTCGCGATCCCAGGAGTCGTGACGGATGGTAAGGGTCTGGCCCATCGATCCGAAGATGACCTCCTGCGAGGCGACATAGCCCATGGAACGAACGGAATGCACGG
This sequence comes from bacterium, assembly GCA_963597045.1. Classification (GTDB taxonomy): domain Bacteria; phylum Actinomycetota; class Coriobacteriia; order Coriobacteriales; family Eggerthellaceae; genus Anaerotardibacter. Next base: position 1,806 of record CAVBOO010000151.1, read on the forward strand.
GAACGCCCTCGACCAATGCCCCACGAGCGCCCTCGGCGCCCTCGATCTCGGTTTCAGAGCCAGGAGCCGTGGAGCTGAAACCCCGAGAGTCGGCAATGATCTGAGCGGTTCGCACCGCGGTGCCGGAAGGGGCATCCTTCTTGTTGCAGTGATGAAGCTCGATCACCTCGGCCTCAGGGAAGAAGGGGGCCGCAGCACGCGCGAACTGTATCATCAGAACAGCACCGGTGGTGAAGTTGGGCGCGTAGAACAGACAGGTGCCCTCCGCAGCCCCTTCAGCGAGCTCGTTTAGGGTCTCGGTCGTCATGCCGGTGGTGCCGACGACGCAGTCGATGCCGGCGGGAAGCGCCTTGGCAAGCGTGGAAGCGACAACGCTCGGCTGAGTGAAATCAACGAGAACGTCGGGGAGCTCGCCCGTCTTCAAAAGCTCGTCGATGGATTGATAGGTGGCAAACGGAGCGTCTTTGCCGAAAGGATCGATTCCGCAAACGACTTCCATGTCGTCAGCCGCACCGACGGCATTCACGACGGCAGAGCCCATGCGCCCTGCATAACCGGCAACTCCAACTTTGATCATGATCAAACCTCTTTACGGGAACGACGTTGTTTCTTAATTTTGCTGTTCAAGCGCGAGCTTAAGACCTTGCGCCAGCTGATCGGGGCAACTTGTTCCCCTACCCTGGCAATCGATGCCCTGAAGAAGCTCGATGACTTCTTCAACGGGACGGCCCTCAACGAGCTTGGCAACGCCTTGCGTGTTGCCGGCGCATCCGCCCTCGAAGCTGACGTTGGTCACCAGACCGTCCTTGATGTCGAAGAAGATCTGGCGCGAACACGTACGTGAAGTCTTGTAACTGTACATCGCTTACCCTTCCACACGATTCAGGCAAAGCCTTTGGGTAACCAGGCGGACAAATGCAAAACTCACGCCTAGCCGCCCAAAGGCATAACAAACAAAAAAAGGAGACTTCGCGCACTAAACGCGAAGTCTCCTGATGGTACCACGCCAAGCTTATTTCAAAAAGCTTGCACGCCGCTGCAAGCAGCCTGAAATCTACTGGTCCTCGTGGCGACGACGGGGCTTGCGACCACCGTTGTGGTTGCGGCCGGGACGGTTGTCGCGGCGCTCACGACGGGGACGGTCGCCCTCTTCGCGAGGTGCGCTCTCGATGGTGGGCTTATCAACGCGATCGAGCGAAATCTTGCCGTTGTCGGCAACCTCGATGACCTCGACCTTGATGATGTCGCCGATGTTCATGACATCTTCGACCTTGCCCACACGACCGTTGGCCATGCGCGAGATGTGCAGCAGGCCGTCCTTGCCGGGGGTCAGGCGAATGAAGGCGCCGAAGTCTTTAACGCCAACGACCTCGCCTTCGTAAACCTCGCCGACCTCGGGAACTTTGACGATACCGAGGATCGCAGCCTTGGCAGCCTCGCCGGACTCAGCCTCCAAGGAAGCGATGCGGACGGTGCCGTCGTCGTCGATCTCGATGGTGGTGCCGGTTTCCTCCTGAAGACCACGGATGACCTTACCGCCGGAGCCGATGACGTCACGGATCTTGTCGACGGGAATCTGAATGGTCTCGATGCGAGGAGCGTAGGGCGAAAGCTCGCTGCGGGGCGCGTCGATGGTCTCGAGCATGTGCTCCATGATGAAGGCGCGACCCTCACGAGCCTGGCCAAGCGCACGTGCCAGGATATCAACGGA
>CAVBOO010000152.1:0-3463 GCA_963597045.1 bacterium
GCGTAAGGAACATCGGAGCGAGTGCGCCCTTGTTCGGGGAGCGGAAAGCCAAGCCCCATGAAGCTACCGCTCGCCGCCGGGGAGCGGAAAGAAGACGCACAGTCCGAAAAGATCGAAGAACTAGGCTTTGGACAAGGTGGTGTCCACAACGGAATCGTCGGGCGACTCCTCAAGCTGTCCCATAAGCGTGTCGACGCGCTGCTGAGCGCTGGTTAGGCCCGAGCGCAGAAAACGAAGAAGGAAGATGGCGCGCTCGTACTTCACCAGGGCATCCTCGAGCTCAAGCTGATTGCCCTCAAGCTGAGCCACAATCTCGTTAAGCTCGTTCATGGCCTCACGAAAACGCAAGTTCTCCTTACGAGGAGCGTCTGTTTCCTGTGTATTGGCAGAAGATTCCACAATTCATTCCTTCCAATCGATGATCTCCGACAAATCGGAGGGGTTTTGAGCGTTCACGGTGGCGTGAATCACGCCATCTTGCACTTGCAGATTTATCTCGTCGCCGGGCGAAACAGCCTCAACGCTCGAAATGAGCTTACCTTCCTTGTCCTTGGCAATGGACCAACCCCTGGCAAGCGTGCGCAAAGGCGACAAATCGTTGACGCGCGCAGCGCAAAGGGCCAGCTCTTGCTCGAAAGGCGCAAGCATGCCTTGCCCGAGCTTTTCAAGCTTGGACTCGCCCAAGCAAAGCTCAGAGGCGCTGCCGGCAAGCGTCAAGCCCATGGCCTTGCTCAAAGACGAACCGGCGCGATCAAGCTGATCCCCCAAAATTGGCAGCTCGGAAGGCAAACTGCGCGAAAGACGCTCTGCAAGAAGCGCGATTTCCTGAGCGTTTTGCCGTTGCGCATTGGGCAGCGCCCTGCTCAAACGCGACCGATACTCTTCAAGCTTAAGGCGATCGCCTTCAACCAAGGACGACAAACCACGCTCAAGCGAAGCATGCAGGATGTCCACCATCTGAAGGTCGGTAGCGTACAAAGACATGAAATCCTGCAAAGCAGGCCGGGTCGCGCGCGCCTGAGCATAATCCCAGCAACGCTTCAGACGAGCAGACATGCTTTGATGCAAAGAAAGCAGCTGGGAGTCGATGCCGGCGATCAGGTCGTCGCGATGGGGCATGATCGATTCGGCGGCGGCAGTAGGAGTGGCGCAGCGCAAATCGCCCACCATGTCGGCGATGGAGGTATCGCGTTCGTGTCCAATGCCCGTGATAACGGGAACAGGGCAAGCAGCGATGGCCCGCGCCAGTGATTCATCGTTGAAGGGCATGAGATTCTCAAACGAGCCGCCGCCACGCACAAGCAAGATTTCCTCGGCCCCCGCACCAACAAGGGTCTCAATGCCTTTGATCATGGAGGCAGGAGCGCCCTTTCCCTCAACCCGAACACCCGCGAAGAGAACACGAACCGAAGGGCAGCGCCTGCGCATCGTGCGTAGAACATCGTGAACCGCAGCACCGTTGGGACTTGTGACCAAGCCCACAAGCTCGGGATACTGGACCAAGGGGCACTTTCGGGCAGCGGAGGTAAGGCCTTCCTTTTCAAGTTGCGCGGCAAGCTTGGCAACACGCGCGCGAAGCTCGCCTTCGCCCTCAAGCGACAAGGCGCTCACGGCGAAATTCATCCTGCCCTGTGGCGCATAGATGTCGAACTTGCCATCGACGACGATACGCTGCCCGACCTCAAGATACACGTCGGCAGCTTCGAAACGACTCTTCCACATCATGCAGGAAAGACTTGCCGCCTCGTCTTTGATGGTGAAATAAACCGCCTTGTAACCCGGCTTGTTGGAGACCTCGGATACTTCTCCGATGATGCGGAAGCGCATATCCGAAATGAGCGCCTTGACCGCCTTAACGGCAGCCTCGACGCTCATCGGTTTTGGATGGGGACTCTCAGCCAAGGGAACGACCTAGCATTGCAACCCGGGGCTTACTCGCTGCGCAAGGTGCCCAAAAGATACAGGAGCTGCGTGACGGACACCAAGGCCGCGGCAACGTAGGTCAAGGCGCAAGCGGTAAGAACGCTTTTCGCGCCGGAAATCTCGCCCTGGGCGATGCCGACCGTCTGCATGTACTTAAGGCCACGTCGCGATGCGTCGAATTCGACGGGGAGCGTGACCAGATGGAACAGAACGGCCACGGCGTAAAAGGCGATAGCGATGTAGACGAGGCCAAGTATGTTCAACAAGATGCCGGCCAGCAACAAAAAGATCCAAGCGTTCTGCGTGAAGTTAACCGCAGGAACAAGAGCTGCGCGAATCTTCATGGGAGCGTAGCCCTGAGCATGCTGGCAAGCATGACCAACCTCGTGGCATGCAGTTGCAACAGCAGTGATGGAGGAGCCGTTGAACGACTCGGGGCCAAGCTTGATGCACATATCAACGGGGTTGAAATGATCCTCGCCCTCGGCGCCCGGAAGCACGCGAACGTCCTTGACGCCGTAGTAGTAAAGCATGCCCGTGGCAACCTGATAGCCGGTGAGTTTGGTGGTGCTGGGAACACGCTCGAACTTCTTCAGCTGATGGTTAACCCACCAAGAAGCACCGGCACCGATGACCATGGTGAGGATGATTAGCATCAAATACGAATAGGACATGATTCCTCCTTGAAGGGGGTTTTCGTTTTTTAGAACTATACGGGCAAAAGCTTGAAGAAAGCTATAAGAGCTTAGTCGCTTCGAACAATCTTCAAACTACCGCCATCAAGTCCCAACAAATACTTCCCCTCTGTCAAAGCAACCAGCTCATCGCCGACAACCTTCTTGCGCCAGCCCTTGAGAAGCGTGCAGTCCTTGCGCTGCCCACGGGCAAGCTTCACGAGCTCCGTGTGCGGCGCGAGCGTCTGGACGGCGATGTGGTTCTCTTTGGCGCGCAAATGGACGATGGCCGCCATAAGATCGACCACGACATCGACGTTAGCCTCGTTTCTGTTGCGGTTGCCGAAACTCGGCAAATCCTCTTCGGGGCACTCCAGGCCGCGCTTGATGGCGGCCACCACCTTGCGCGCGTCGTCATTGCGCAGGGAGTCCCTGAGACCGCGGACCATGTAGAGCTCGTCGATTGAGCGCGCCTCCCTGCGGCAAGCCTCCACGATCTGCTCGTCGGAGCAGATCCACTTACGAGGGATGTCCCGTTTCATCGCACGCTCCTCACGCCAAGCGGCGAACTCACGTGCGGCGGCCATCTGACGCGGGGACAGCTGGTTAACGCGGCGAAGCTTGCGGAAGCGCTCGCGCGGGTCGATCTCGTATTTGGCGGGGTCGGTGATCTCGGAGAAGGCGGCATCGAGCCAGTTAAGGCGATTTTCCTTCTTCAGATCCGCGGTCATCTTGCGCCAGATTTTGGGAAGATAGCGCACGTCATCGGCCGCATACTCCACCTGGGAGGGACGAAGAGGCCTGCGCGACCAATCCGTGAACGAATCCTTCTTCTGAAGGGTGACGCTGCAATATGAGCTAACGAG
>CAVBOO010000153.1:0-3450 GCA_963597045.1 bacterium
CATCTCGTACTGTCCTACGGCCATCCTCTACGACGAGCAGCCTACCACCTTCAAGGCAGCCTGGAATCAGCGTTTCCGTTGGGCAAAGGGCTTTTATCAGGTGTTCTTGAAGTACGGTTTGGGCTTGGCTCGCGGTATGCGCCGTGCTCCCAAGGGTTTTCGGTTTGCGTGCTACGACATGCTAATGACCATCGCGCCCGCCATGCTTTTGACCATCGTTTCCATCATCTTCAATGCCTCGATTCTGATCTTGGGCCTAACGGGAGCCATGGATGTTTCCGAGATGGCCGAAAGCGCATCGGCGTCGATCTTCTTCTGCCTCTTCATCTTCACGGTCTTCATGTTCAGCTACGGCGTTCTGACCACCTTCATCGAGTGGGATCAGATCCACTCCACCACCAAAAAGAAGATCGGCTACCTGTTCACCTTCCCGCTGTTCATGCTTACTTACATCCCCATCGCGATCGTGGCGCTGTTCCGCAAGTGCGAGTGGAAGCCTATCCAGCACAGCATTTCCGTGGACGTCTCGGAGTTCAGCAACGCTGCCTGCCAGGAGCAAGCTGAGCGCATCTAGTGCCGCTGCCGGCTGCATCCTCCTCTTAACGTTTCAACGAAGAGCGCGCCTTGGGTGCGCTCTTTTGCTTTCGGCTCGCAATAACCCCTGCGCTTCCTTGATTGCCCCTGCCCAATGAGCTACGCGCCACGGTGCTTGGCCAATAACCTCCGTGCCCGCTAGGCTTCGTGCTTCCACGCGTCCTCATTCATACGCGGGCGAAGCTCAGCCCGTACACTTCCTTTGCACCCGCTTGGCGCAGGCACTCCGCGGCCGCATAGATGGTGGCTCCCGTGGTTATCACGTCATCAAGCAAGATGATCTTTGGCGGGACCGTTGCGCGTAAGCCCCTTCGCAGAGTGAAGGCGTCGCACATGTTCGCAAGCCTTGCCGCCGCATCAAGCTCTCGCTGGTCAAGTTTGTCGGCGTGCGTCAAAAGCAAGCTTCGGTGCAGATGCGCGCGGCGGGCCAGTTTGCTCGAGAGTGCTTCGATGTGGTCGAAGCCGCGCTTTTTAAGGGCCTTGGCGCGTGCGGGGATGGGCACCAGATGCGCACCCGACCACGAGGCGGGAATCGTTTGGGCAAGCAAGCGGGATAGGGGCTCGGCAAGCGTGCGGTCTCCAGAATCCTTGTAGATGCGAACGATTTTGAGCGCTTCGGGGCTTGCGCGGCAAACGGAGCGGCAGCCATCGAGTGGGAATTCTCCCAGCCCGCGAAGCTCGAGCACAAGCTTGTTGCATTCGGTGCAAGCCAGTTTGCCGAAGGCGGCCCCGCAAGTGGGACAAGCTTCGTTTTGATCGATATAGGGCAGCCTTCTTTCGCAGCGTGCGCATAAAGGTTCACCGGGGGTGTCGCAGAGCGCACATCTAACAGGCCAAAGCGTTTCCGTCAGCGATTCCCTCATGAGCTCCCAGTAGGGGAGTGCTGCTGTTTTCATGGCCCCACCTTCCGTTTTCTTTCTTGGGGACACTGTGCCATGAAAGCTCTGAGGCCGATCTGAAGGGACTTTGACATCTTGCAGGCGCGCTTGGACGGATATCGCCCGCTTAGGGTGTGCAAATAAAACGATGTGTTTAGTTTCTGTTATACTCACTAGTCGTTTCAGGCAGGTCTGTAGTTGCGGAACGGCTAAGGGGTTGTTCCTATTCCAAGGCAGATGCGGTCAAAAGGATCCACGTAAGCATCCGGGAAACCGGGGTGAGCATGGCGCATCCTAGAGGTAAGACGTACCGTCCATTTGGGCGAGAGGGCGATGTGATGAGCTTAGTCCCAGTACGCGAGTGTGGGGGCAAAGACTAGGTCAGCTGGCTGAACGAACTGTCAATTCGAATGGAGGTTCGTCTTTTGAAACGTACGTCCAAGCTGGTCGCGATAGTGCTTGCGGCTTTGTGCTTATCCGCCGTGTTGTGCGGCTGCTCTTCGGGCGGCTACACCCCCGAAAAGAAGCAGCAGACCGTTTCTGACTCCATGCTTGTTAAGTCGGGCACGCTTACCGTCGGCGTCAATTCCAACAACGCCCCTTATTCTGCTCAGTCGTCTGGTTCGATCGTCGGCATCGATGTTGACGTGGCCGCCGCAATCGCCGATGAGCTTGGCCTGAAGCTCGAGCTGGTTGATGTTGGGTCCGACATCGATTCTGCCATCAGCGGCAACACCTGCGACATCGTCATGGGCGCTTCCTCTGCCGGCAGCTCCTATTCCGTTACCAGCAGCTATCGCACTTCGGGTGCTGCGGTGTTCGCGACGGACGCAAGCGCTCAGCTGCCCACCAAGAAGTCCAAGATCGCAGCTCAGGCCTCTTCTCTGAGCGCCTGGAAGGTCTCCGACATCTACGGCAAGAAGGTGCTCGTCGAGTCCAACGACCTTACCGAGGCCTTCACCGACATCCAGAACGGTACCGCGACTTACGCAGCCTCTGATAGCACCATCGGCGCATACGTTGCCCATACCACGGGCACTTCGGTGTATCCCATTTGCCTGCTCGAGAAGGCAACCAGCTATGGCGTTGCCGTTTCCACCACCAAAACCGACCTGCAAACTTCCGTTGAGACGGCTCTTTCCCAACTTAACTCCGGCGGCATGATCAAGGTCATCAACAGCCGCTGGGTTGGCGATACGACCGATGTCTCCAGCCTGAAGGTGGTCAAGTAGTCTTCGCTCGGAAGCGGTTTTAGCAAGCCTGAAGAAGAACAAGAGGCGCGGAAAGGGTTTTCCCCTCCGCGCCTCTTTTGTTTTTATGCATGGATGATCTGTGGCCGTATAGCGGAAGACCAGCTTTGTTGACGGAAGGATCAAGCTCGTTCCGCGATGCGACGCGCGGCCCTTTGCCTCTTTTCATTTTTGCATTTTGCTTGTGCGCGGGCTTTTTCAGCGGTCTTTAAGCTTTGTTTTGCATACTCTCAAACAAGATAAGTTGAACGTGCAATCACGCATAGGCAAAGCAATTTCTTGAGGAGAGATTCATGTCCGAGGAAAACAAGCCGGAGACCGAGCAGAACGCATCGCCGGTGCAATCGACAGCTGAGACTGCAGCCTCCAATGAAAGCGAGGCGCCCGAATCTGCCTCCGCGGGCGAAACCACGCGCATCTGGAACCCTTACCAGCAGCAGCCTGGTGCCGCCGCCGAGGAAAGGGTGGCTTCCGCTGAAACGCAGAACACCACGGGTGCTTATTCTGCTGCTTCGTCTGCGGGCGTTGGCGCGCAGGGCACAGATCAGACGGCCTATCAAGCCTATCAGCAGCCCCAGGCATCCGGCCAGCAGCCTTATCAGGCGCAGGGCGGCTATCAGGCCTATCAGCCTTATGCGGCTCCCGGCGCTGCGCCCTCCAATGCGGGGCAGGCGGCAAGCGGCGCGCCTTATGGCGCCCCCGGCGCTCAGGGTCAAGCGGGTGCATAC
>CAVBOO010000154.1:0-3430 GCA_963597045.1 bacterium
GCCTATATTTCGTGCTGAGCGTGTTGATGACGACGGTTATCACGTACTACATCTTGTGCCGTGTTTACGATTTCTTCTACGACAAGCATGAGCTCCGCTTGATGAGCTTCGTATTGCTTGGATTGAACCTGGGCTTCATGTGCGTCGTCATCGCGAACCCCAGCACCGGTGCCCTGTTCTCGTTCGACAACGACACCTACGTCCGTGGTCCGGCAAACTCGCTTGGCTATCTTGTGGTGGGGATATGCTGCGCGATCGTTGTGGGGTGCTACATCAAGCATCGCAAGAGCGTGAGCGATTCCGTGAGTCGCATCATGGTCATGTCGCCTTTGTTCGTGTTCTTCCTGGTGCCCTTCCAGATGGCTTATCCCGATCAGCTCTTGAACGGCATCATTGCCGCCATCGTTTGCCTGATAATCTTCCTTAACTTCCAGAGCGTCTCGGTCGAGGTGGATTCCCTTACGAATTTGGGCAACCGCTCCAAATGCATTGCGGAGCTTTACCTTCGCACGCGCTCCAATCAGCCCTATCAGATCATTTTGGTTGCTCTTCGTAATTTCACGCAGATCAACCATATTTACGGGCATCGCAGTGGCGATTCCGCCCTGTTCCACATTGCCAAGGAATTGAACGGCCTGTTTACGGAGGCACACGTTTATCGCTTCAACAGCGTCGAATTTTTGATCTTGCTTCCGGCTTGTGCGTCCTTCGTTCACGATCTGCGCTTGAAGGACGTGCAGGAGTGCATGGATCGTCGGTGGCCCGCGGGCAACGACATGGCAAAGATTTCCTATTGCATCGCGGAGCTAAGCGATCGGGAGTCCCGCTACAACGTTGAGGACATCGTTGAGCGCCTGGACTACGAGGTGGCCCTTGCCAAGGCCGAGGACTTGGTTCTTGTGCGCTACGACGACGAGGTGGACGCGCGCTTCAGGCATGAACAGGCTCTCGAACTTTACATGCGCAGCGCCATCGACAAGCAGGCATTCGAGGTGTGGTATCAGCCCATCTACTATTGCCACTCCGGCAAGTTCGAATCCTGCGAGGCCCTTGTTCGCTTGAGGGATGAAAATGGCAAGCTCATTTCGCCAACCGAGTTCATCCCTATCGCGGAGGAAAACGGGATGATCGATAGCATCACGGATTTCGTGCTCGATCGCACCTGCCGCCTCCTCGCGGAATCGGATGGCTTTGGCCCTAAGTCGATTTCGGTCAACCTTACGGTCAGGCAGATTCTGCAATACGACCTTGTCGAGCGCATCTCCAAGCTCATCGATGCTTATGGCATCGATCCAGGCTCTTTGAAGCTTGAGGTAACCGAGCGCATTCTGTCGGAGAACGAGGAGTCGGTTGGTGCGGTCATGCGCGACCTCGAGAAGATCGGCGTGCATTTCCTTCTTGACGACTTTGGCACCGGATACTCCAATTTCTCCACGATTCTTAATTACTCCTTCGAGTGCATCAAGATCGACCGCAGCCTCGTCAAAAATCTTCCGGCTTCCAAGCCCAAGCACCTGCTCGCCGACGCTTTGACGCCCTTCTTCCACGATGCGGGTCAAAAGGTGCTCGTCGAGGGCATCGAGACCGTCGAGCAGCTTGACGCCGTTCTTGAAAGCGGGGTCGATCGAATTCAGGGTTATTACTTTGCCAAGCCCATGCCTTCGGCAGACCTTCAGCTTTGGTACGAAGGGGTTGCAAGCGCCTAGGAGCGTGTTTCGGGCACTCGAGTGCCCCTCGAATGCTCAGCAAAGGGTAGGGCTCCGATTCGCGCTTTGATCTAATTGCGCCCTTGTTCATGTTTTTCCTTGAAGGCTGCCCGTGCTTTACGTATAATCAACGGGCTGCAAAAAGCAGTTAAGTGCTTCACGCCTAGCTTGCATGCGCCACCGCTTGCTCGCTCAGCTTGAAGGGTATCCATGTGAAAGGTGGAAAAATGGCAGATAAACTCAGCATCTCCAAAGAGCGCACCGCCGAGCTCATCGCCGAGTACGGCAAGAACGCTCAGGACTCCGGTTCCGCAGAGGTTCAGGTTGCAATCCTCACCGAGCGCATCCGTAACCTCACCGAGCACCTCAAGTCCCATCCCAAGGACAACCACTCCCGCCGTGGACTTCTGATGCTCATCGGTAAGCGTCGTCGCCTGCTCGCTTACATCAAGAACGGCGACGTTCTTGAGTACCGTGCTCTTATCAAGAAGCTCGGCATCCGCGACACGCTCTAATCACTTCGTCGCTTCGCCCGTGCCCTTTCAGGGTGCGGGCTTTTTGCGTATAGATTGACGGTCGGCGCGGAGCGTTTTCGTGCTGCTCGTGTCTTTGAGACAAGGGGTCTTAAAGACGAAGAGGCTTTGCGCAATCCGGCGCAAAGGAAGAGAAGGAATCATTCCATGAACAAGATTGTTGAAGAGTTCGAGCTCTACGGCAAGAAGTACACCCTTCAGACGGGTGAGCTGGCAAAGCAGGCCACCGGTGCCGTGCTTGTGACCCAGGGCGACACCACCGTTTTGGTCACTGCCGTCATTTCCAAGCAGGAAAAGGACTTCGACTTCTTCCCGTTGACCGTCGACCTTCAGGAGAAGATGTACTCCGTCGGCCGCATTCCCGGCGGTTACCTCAAGCGTGAGGCTAAAACCTCCGACCAGGGCATTCTCATCGCCCGCATGGTGGACCGTCCGATCCGCCCCGGCTTCGTCGATGGCTTCAAGCAGGAAGTCCATATCGTCGCCACTACCTTCGTCTGCGACGATGAGAACCCCGTCGACGTCATCTGCGTCATGGGCGCTTCTGCGGCCCTGATGTGCGGCTCTGCTCCTTTCGACGGCCCTGCTGCCGCCGTCCGCATCGGCCGTGACATCGATACCGGCGAGTTCATCGTCAACCCCACCTACGAGGAGCAGGAGAACTCCGATCTGGAGCTCACCATCGCAGGTACCGCCGACTACATCTCCATGGTTGAAGCTGGCGCGCAGGAAATCTCCGAGGAGGACATGCTCAAGGCCATGACCTTGGGTCAGGAGGCCATCGCCGCCTTCTGCGAGGCCCAGGCTCGCTTCCTTGCAAAGGTTAACCCCGAGCCCCGCGAATGGCCTGTTCACGTTGCCGATCCTTCGATCGCTGAGCGCGTGGGCAAGCATCTCGACGAGATGTCCGCCGCCTTGAAGGACGCCGACAAGCTCTCCCGCATGGCCAAGGTCGAGGAGCTTAAGACCTCCATCAAGGAAAACGACTTCTCCGAGGAGGAGCAGGCTGCATGGGGCTCCGACATCGCCGCTGCCACCAAGGCTCTTGAGAAGAAGGCCATGCGTGCGATGATCATCGAGACGGGCGAGCGTGCCGACGGCCGTACCCCGACCGAGATTCGCCCCCTGCACATCGTTCCCGGTTACTTGCCCCGCGTTCATGGCTCCGGCCTTTTCCAGCGTGGTCAGACC
>CAVBOO010000155.1:0-3410 GCA_963597045.1 bacterium
GGATAAAATCGCTTACCTGAAATCGTGTTTGGACGATCCCGCATGCAAGAAAGTTGCCTTCGTTGGCGACGGCATTAATGACGCGCCTGCCCTGATGGCCGCTGACGTCGGAGTTGCCATGGGCGCTATGGGCTCTGATGCTGCCATCGAGGCTGCCGACCTTGTGCTCATGGACGACAAGCCGTCTCGCCTAGTTGACGCCATTAAGATCTCTCGAAAAACCATGGGCATCGTTTGGCAGAATATCGTCTTCGCGCTTGCCGTTAAAATCATCATCATGATTCTTGCGGTGCCCGGAATCGCCACTATGTGGCTTGCGATTTTCGGCGACGTTGGGGTAAGCGTTATCGCAATCCTTAATGCCATGCGCACTTTGCGCGTGAACAAGGACTAGCTTGCCAGCTTTGAACGAGTCTTCTTGTCCCGGTGCATGCCTTGCTTGGGCTCGCACCGGGACATTTCGTTTAATCTGTCAAAGCTGTAACTATTAAGAAATACTTCATACATCTAAAGGAAAACTTTTTAAGTCTTTCTTTAGATAGATTAGGCAAACCCTGTAATCTGACGTTTATAGAAAATTTAGCCGATTTCTAGGCATTTTCATGCTTTCACATTGTCCATAGTAACGTTCTGGCGCTTGAAGCCTGGTTTGAAGCTTCGGGCGTTCACCGACGAGAGGTAACTATGGACATTATTGAAATCATCAACCAAATCGACTCCTTTGTGTGGGGTCCTGTGATGATCTGCTTGCTGCTTGGATCTCACATCTATTTGACTATCCGCACCGGATTCATTCAGCGCAAGCTTCCCTTGGCTATCAAGATTTCCTTGAGCAATGGTTCGGGTGAAGGCGATATCTCGGGCTTCGGGGCCCTTGCCACCGCTCTTGCGGCCACTATCGGTACCGGCTCTATCGTTGGTGTTGCAACGGCGCTTCTGATGGGCGGCCCTGGCGCAATCCTTTGGATGTGGCTTACGGGTATTTTCGGCATGGCCACCAAGTATTCCGAGGTGTACGTTTCGCTGAAGTATCGCGTTAAAGATGAAAACGGCCAGATGGTGGGTGGCGCAATGTATGCCTGGCGTCGAGCCTTCGTCCGCGAGGACGGCACCACTCCTTGGTGGGCTAAACTTGGCGCTGCTGCCTTTGCCCTTTTCACGGCGCTTGCTGCCCTTGGCATCGGCTGTGCGGTGCAGGCAAGCTCCATGACCGGCATTATCACTTCTGCTGGTGTTGAGGTCGATCCTTGGATCATCGGCATCATTATCGTGGTTCTTTCCGCGATTCCCATTTTCGGCGGTGTTTCCTCCATTTCCAATCTTTGCGAGAAGATCGTTCCTTTCATGGCTATCGCCTATGCGGGCGGCTGCATTGTCATCTTGGTGATGAACGCTGCTTATATCCCTGAGTCCTTCGCTTTGATCTTCGAATGCGCCTTCACCTCGAAGGCTGCTTTTGGCGGTGCTTTGGGTTCGGGCATCCTGGTTGCCTTGCAGTTCGGCTGCGCGCGTGGTTTGTTCTCCAACGAATCCGGTCTTGGTTCCGCCCCGATTGTTGCAGCTGCGGCTCGTTCCGCTAATCCTTCCGAGCAGGCTCTTATTGCCATGACGGGTACTTTTTGGTCGACCGTCGTTATCTGTTTGCTTACTGGCATCGTTCTTGTTTCCACCATGCTTGCCTATCCCGAGATCGGCACTGCTATTCTGGAAAACCCCGATGTCTGGACCGGCGCAAGCTTGGCAACCACCGCTTTCTCCAAGATTCCCTTCATCGGTCTTCCCATTTTGACTTTGGGCATGGTTTGTTTCAGCTATTCGACCATCATTGGTTGGTCCTATTACGGCAACCGTGCGATTACCTATTTGTTCGGCGTCAAAGGAATCAAGCCTTATCAGGTTGTCTACGTTGGCGTTGCCTTCTTGGGCGCGATTGGTGTTGGCGATATCGCATGGACGATCTCCGACATCACCAATGCTCTTATGGCGATACCGAACATCATCGTTGTTCTGTTGCTGAGCGGCGTTGTTGCCAAGGGGACCAAATACTTCGTGTATGGCAATCGCCTGACGGAGCAATATAAAGAAGACGTTCCATCGGTTGATCAGCTTTAGTTTTCCCTTAAACATCCTGATAACGTAAGAATGGCGCCTAAGGGCGCCATTCTTGATTGAGCCGGTTGGCTGCAAGCTTGGTTCGCTGTCAGCCGGCTCTTTTGGGTTTCTGTGTGGGCGGCTCTGCGGTTGAAAAACTTACGTAATCGCCTTACTTGCCGCTTAGTCGATCTTAGAGAGAGTCGACGTACTCGATAAGGTCGTTTACGGTTTCAAGGCCTTCGGGCTCGCCGAAATCGATGTTGAGCTCGTCCTCGAGTGCGCAAATAAGCTCAACCATGTCGAGGGAGTCGATGTTGAGGGAATCGAAGGTTGAATCGAGGGTGATGTCCTCGGGGGCGATGTCGAGGTTTTCGTTCAGAATGTTCTTGATGGTGTCGAGCGTGGACATTTTGATCCTTTCTATTTAGCAAATAGCTTTAACTTCAGGTTTATTTCAAATGAAATTGAGGACGGCGACCCATCATGCGTTCGCTGAAGGGCACGGTCTCCTTCTTGAGTTTCATGCCGCCCATGGCAGCCTCGGCTTTAGCACCGCCTGCTCCCAGGTTCTCGAGCTCTCGGAAGATGTCTTGCTGAGTCATCTTTGGGGCATTTTCGCCAAAATCGATAGAGAGCTTGGTCGGCATCTCGGTTTCAAGCACCTGCAAGGTGTCGAAGCCAAGGGACTCGAAGAGCGCTTGGTCATCGTCGCTGAAACATTCGGTGAAGAGGGCGAGCTTGTTCGCGTCGGCGTAATCCATAAGGGGCTTCAAAAGGGCCTCAAGGCTGGCTTTCGAGTTGTCAGCGCTTGCTGCGCAAACAAGATGCAAGAAGTCGGCGCCGCCCGTGAATTCTTCTTCCCAGCCAAAGTCCGAGACCGGTGCCATGATGGCTTGCTGGCTGGTGATGAGGTAGCGATGGTTGCTGTCGAGCGAGCAATGCTTCTCGGCGTATTTGCAGGCCTCGCCTTCGTAGTATTCGTTGTCGAATTCCTGCTCGGAATGGCGATAGGCAATCAGCGCGCCGGAGCCGTCGATCATGCTGAACACGCGGCCCGTATTGCAGCCCATCTCGACCAATTTGCTGTACTTGAGCAAGGCGTATTCCGCCTTTTGCGATTCATTGCATTTGATGCCTTCAAGGAAGGTTTTCATCCAAGGCTCGTTAAGCGACCTTTGGGCGAGCAGCTTGCTCGCTTGTTCCTTAAGCTCGTTTTGCTCGGAAGTGACGGTGATAAGTCCAGGCAGGTGCATGGTAATCCTTACTTTTGTTCAGTTTCAGCCTTGTGAGATGCGAGCGTGCGCAGCGCATGCTCG
>CAVBOO010000156.1:0-3409 GCA_963597045.1 bacterium
TGAAGAAGCTCAAGAAGAAGACCAAGTACTACGTGCAGGCCCGCGCCTACAAGGTCGTCAACGGCAAGACCTACTACTCCGACTGGACCGCCGTCAAAACCGTGAAGACCAAGTAGTCTTTTTGCTATCCAGCATGCAAAAGCGGGCGCAACTTCTTCGGGGGTTCGTCCGCTTTGCTTTTTAGCCTTCGTATTGAAAGGAACCAGCTATGTCCGAGTACGTTCTTTACTACAAGCCCACCTGCCCTTACTGCCAAAAGGTCTTGAAGTTCATGGAGATGCGCTGCATCGAGCTTCCTTTGAAGAACACGCTTGAGCCAGGCGTTCGTGAGGAGCTTGTTGAAATCGGTGGCAAGCCTCAGGTTCCTTGCTTGGTCATCGATGGCAAGGCCTTGTACGAATCGAGCGACATCATCGCGTACATGCGCGAGAACCTGATTGCTTGCAAGACGCGCAAGAGGCCCGAAACCAGCTAAACAGGAAGCCGACCAAGCCCGAAGCTAGCTAGGTGCGAAACCCTTCTCCGCGCGAGCAAGCTTTCTGCGGCACGCTTCTTATATCCGACTTATGGCCGACCTCGTTCATGCGGGGTCGGTTCTTGTTATTATGGGCATCGGACTTTACGCAGATTGGAACGTTCGGCGTTTGCTAGGTGCATGCCGTCGCGCTTGAGGCATTTGCCGCGCGTCGCTGGTTGCGCGATGAGCGCGAAAGAACGATGCGAAGCGCCAAATGGGCGCAGCCGATTCGTTCCTATGAAGATAAGGAGCACACTATGGCTTTGTGGTCGGGACGATTTGAGACGGGCGTCAGTGAATTCACTCAGGAATTCGGCGCCTCCCTGATGGTGGACAAGGCGATGTACAAGCAGGACATCGCCGGCTCCAAGGCTCATGCCACGATGCTTGCCAAGCAGGGCGTCATCTCCGAGGCCGACCGCGATGCCATCGTTGCTGGGCTCGACCAGATCAAGGCCGACATCGATGCGGGTAATTTCGAGTTCGACATCAACAACGAGGACATCCACATGTCCATCGAGAAGGTCCTTACCGAGCGCATCGGCGATGCGGGCGCCCGCCTGCACACGGGCCGCAGCCGAAACGACCAGGTCATCACCGATACGCGCCTGTACGCAAAGGAGATTGCCTCCGAGCTGATGGACGCCAACCTCAAGCTGCGTCGCGCGCTCATCAAGGTGGCCGAGGACAACTTCGACACCATCCTGCCCGGCTACACCCATCTGCAGCATGCGCAGCCGGTGCTTTTGAGCCACCACTTCCTGGCCTACTTCTGGCAGTTGACCCGCGACTTCAAGCGCCTGTCGGCCGCCAAGGAGGCCGCCAACCTCAACCCCTTGGGCAGCGCTGCCCTGGCAGGCACCACCTATCCGCTTGACCGCGCCTTCACTACCGAGCAGCTGGGCTTCGCGGGCATGATCCCCAACTCCCTTGATGCGGTTTCCGACCGCGATTTCCTGCTCGACCTGGACTACGCCTGCGCGGTGAGCATGATCCACCTTTCCCGCCTGTGCGAGGAGATCATCCTCTGGTCCACCTCGGAGTTCGGCTTTGTCACTCTGTCCGATTCCTTCAGCACGGGCTCGAGTATCATGCCCCAGAAGAAGAACCCCGACTTCGCCGAGCTCATCCGCGGCAAGTCCGGCCGCGTTGTGGGCGACCTTGTGGCCTTGCTGGTTACCTGCAAATCCTTGCCCTTGGCCTACAACAAGGACCTTCAGGAGGACAAGGAAGGCGTCATCGATGCCTGCAAGACCCTCTACGATTGCCTTATTTGCATGGAGGGCATGATCTCCACCGCCACCTTCAACGCAGATGCCATGATGGAGCAGGCCAAGAAGGGCTACCTTGCTGCAACGGATGTGGCCGACTACCTGGCAAAGAAGGGCCTGCCCTTCCGCAAGGCGCATGAGGTCGTGGGCCACTTGGTGCTGCTGTGCGACAAGCGCGGCTGCGACCTGGACGACCTGACGCTTGAGGATTTCAAGGCCGAAAGCGATTTGTTCGAGGCCGACATCACCGAATGCCTCGACCTTAAGAGCATCGTTGCCGCACGCACCACCTACGGCGGCACGGGCAACTCCGCTGTTGCCGAGCAGCTCAAGCTGGCAAAAGACACTCTTGCTGCCGACGAGGCTCACGAGTAAGCACGGCGCCCGATCAGGCGCTTAAGCGTGGCGCTTCCTGCCCATTCATTCTTCGACACATTATTCATGCGCGCTTAAAGCAAGGCAGCTCCAAGATCCTGGTAGAGGAGATTGGGGCTGCCTTTTATTTATGGTAAGACGCTGCAAAATCAAAGCGTGCATCTTGCAAATTGGTACAATGTCTTGAACTGTATTTTGGAGGATAGATGGCACGTAAGAACAAGAATACCTATAGGGCCCGCAAAAAGCATCCGCTTAGGAATGGCATCATTCTTCTGGTTGCTTGCCTTGTGCTGCTTATCGGTAGCGCCGGTGCGGTGTACGCCGTCGGCTCGTCGTGGCTTCAGGACCTGCCTAATTACGAGGACGCCTCCAACTACAACTATTCCGGCAAAACCAAGGTTTACGCCAGCGATGGCAAAACCTTGCTCGCCGAGTTCTACATGGAAAACCGCGACCCGGTAACCATGGAGCAGATCAGCGATTACGTGCTTGAGGGCACGGTCGCCACCGAGGACGAGCGCTTCTACGACCACAACGGCATCGACCCAGTGGGCATTGCGCGTGCGATCGTGGTCAACCTGACCCGCTCCGGCTCCGAGGGTGCTTCCACCATCACCCAGCAGTTCGTCCGCAACACCGTTTTGGCCGACGAGATGCAGGAGCAGAGCCTCAAGCGCAAGGTGCGCGAGGCCTACATCGCCCTTCGCTTGGAGGAAACCTACTCCAAGGACGAAATCCTGCTGATGTATCTGAACACCATCAACTACGGCAAGGGCGCCTATGGCATCCAGGCCGCATCGCAGAAGTACTACTCCAAGGACGCCAGCGAGCTGACGCTTGCCCAGGCGGCAACGCTCATCGGCATTCCTCAGGCTCCCACTTACAACAACCCCATCGACAATCCCGAAAATTGCAAGAAGCGTCGCAACCTGGTTTTGGACCGCATGCTCTCCAACGGCTACATCACCCAGGAGGAGCATGACGCGGCTCAGGCCGAGGATCTTAACCTCAAAACCTCCAAGACCTCGTCCACCAACGACGGCCTTTACAAGTACAAGTACTTCAGCAGCTACGTGCGCGACCAGCTGCTCGACAAATACTCGGCAGCCGAGGTGTATCGCAGCGGTTTGACGGTCATCACCACGCTCGACCCCGATATCCAGAAGGCCGCCGAGGAGGCAGCCAAGAAGAAGGAGCAGTCGCTTTCCTCTTCGCAGGAGGTCGCCATGGTGGCGGTTGACCC
>CAVBOO010000157.1:0-3390 GCA_963597045.1 bacterium
GTTTCCGATAACCACAACACAAAGCGGGGAGAACGCTTCGAAGTTTGCGCCGCTGTTAACGTAAAGGCTAGAGAACTCATTAAGCAAGGATTGTCGATAACTGAGCACCTGGTTTATCGCACCGCTGAGTTCCTCACTTATGCTGTGGCTCTCACCTCGATATTGCTTGCCAAGCAAAGGGGCGCCTGGCGTCTTGATCTCAACAATGGCCAGGTTCCTGGTGAGCTTGTTCTGATAAAGGAAGTCGGGCAGATTGCCGCCCCTGTTGCCGAGCGATTTTCCTCCTGCGTATGCCTGCGCTTTATACAAGGCGCAAGGGAGAGAGAACACCTGCGATATCACCCAGGCATTAGCCTCAAAGAACTTCTGCCAATAGCCTTCAGAGCTGTTGGAGAGATTCGCCCGGAACTCATCACGGACCCTCCTAAGGCGCTCGGCGTTCATCGAAGCGGAAAGCGACTGAAGATTGACGTCCTCCAAATCCCCGAGCACTTTATGCAATTCGTCTCGCTCTATGCCACTGCTAAGAAGCTTCAACAGCTCCTGAACAAGTGCAAAGGTGTCCCGGTCGGCGATCATGTGAGTCGCTGACGGGTTGTTTCGAAGCAGCTCAAGTAGAGTACGAGCCGCGTTATCAACCTCAACGTACTGCGCCGTACCGGAAGGCATTCGCCCTATGTCACCAGCAGCTTGATAGAGCCTCGAAAGCGCATCATAGAGAGTCCGGGTCTCGCTTGAATCCAGCGCAAATCTCAAAGCATCACCAGACTTGATCGAGCGCTTGGAAAGGAAATCCTCGCCGCATTCGCTTGGGAAGTTGTCGTCGCTCTTACCCTTGCGCTCATATACGAACGAGCCTTCTACGCTGTTCTCCGGCCGCTTGCTGTTCTTTACAATTTTAGGGAGAAACCTTACGCGAGTTATCTCGCTAGGCGGCCTAAGATCGATCGGGTTGGCGTCTCCCGAACTTGCCGAGGTGGATGTAACCGTTATCGCGGTTGGGTCATCAACGGTACCTGAACCAAAGGTGTATAAGGTGGGCATACGTTGCACCTCGCTATTCTCCGCTCTCCCAGATCGCCCTCATAGCCCCGGCGTCAATGCTCTCGCCCCGCAGGTAGGCATCGAATACCTCACCGGCCGGCAACGCCCACATGTGAATGTAATTGCTGAACGGCGGCTCAACCTCGCCCATAACCCCCGGAAACGAAACTCGCGCCAGCTCACGCAGCTTATCGTCTGCGGTTGGCACCAGGAATGCATTGACCACGTAATCGAAACCGTGGTCAAGTACGAAGTCCTTGTACGCCGACTGGTAGAGGAATTGCTTCGTCACCGATTCAAGGCCCGGCTGCCCCTTCATCTTGCCGCCCACGCTGGGGACGTAGTACTTGGCGTCGTAGATGCAGAACGCGCGCCGGCCGCCCTCGTCAGCGGCAAACGTCACGGTATCGGGAATCAGCGTGGCTACGGAATCGCACTCAACGTAGTCGGCACCCCGACGGCGCTCCCACTTCGGGGACTCAATGATGCCCAGCAGGGTGTCGCGTTTGCGCTCAATCCATTCGCCCTTGAGCGGGAAGCCCAGCTTGCCGAGCTTCGTGCTCAGCGCATCACCGAACGCCGTCTTGCAGGCTTCCTCCCACAGATGGAAGAAGCTCGTGGTACCCAGCGCGCGAATCTCGTCGCGCTCGGCCGAGCTCTCGCGATTCAGCAGGTAGCGCCATAGCAGATCGAGCACGGCTATCTTCCAGTCGACAAACTGAGTCCCGCGCTCGCGCTCCAAACGCCACTCCAGTGTCTCGGCATCGCCGAACTCGTCGACTTCCTCATCGGAAAGCTCCACCTCGTCGAGCGAGAGCAAATCACCAACGTGAGCACCGAAGAGCTGCTTCGAGCATTCGGTCAGCACCGCCCGGTGCAGCCGGGTAATGAAGTCGGACTCGTCGCGCAGAGTCTTGCGCGTCTCGTACTCAACGTAGACCGGGCGCCCATCAGCAAGGATGGGGAGATGGTTGCCGATCGTCCTGTTCCAATCGATGGTGCCCGCACCGTTCAGCTCGCGCCCTTCAACGAAGTTCGAATACACGCCGTATTCGGCATAGAGCTCCAGCAACGCCAGCATTACCGGCAGCTTGTCATCGGTTCGCTCGCCCTCGTCGGCCAAGGTCGCCACACTTGCCCGGCCGGCGTCGCGCTTGAGGACGCGCATGATCTGCCGCAGCTCATCGTGCGACGGGGTCCCGGCTCGGAAGTACTTCGGGTATGCGATGACCACCAAGTCGCCAACCATGGCCATGCCGACGAAGTTGAACTGGTAGCGCTCATCGTCTTTAGCATCATCCTCGTCGGAGGTGTCCACGCCGTCGGCTGACTTGTCAGTGCGGTATCGCACGATGCCGCGGGCCATCAACTCCTCGACCGTATGCAGCGTTTGTCCGGCATCCATGCCGAACTCGCCGGCAAGCCCGGTGATGGAGTACGGCTTCAGCTCGCGGACATAGGCCTGGCGCATCGTCGGCTACTCCTCGTCAGAGTCGTCAGCGCCCACAAGGCCGCTACTGTCAAAACCTTCGCCGAAGACGCCCTCGCCAATCTCATCGAACGCCTCGCAGATCTTCGCGTAGGTGTTCAGCCCCTTCTTAAACATCTTCGACCGCTTGGTTTTGCCGGCATCCTCGTAAAGGTACAGCAGCACCTTATCCTTAAAGGTGCTCGTAAAACGTTCAGGCGTAAGAGCGGCAGGACTGATGAAGAACGGGCCCAGAAGCTTGTCTTCGTTGATCCTCAGGACGTCACTCGCCATAAACTCGTTGATAGCATGGCGAAGGTCATTCCACAAAACATTGCGCTCACCGCACGGGACCGCGATACTGCTTAGCGGCGTTCCGTTAACAACGGTGTCCTCCCCCTCATTAATGTCCATGTAGCGGAAATCCCAGCGGCGTTTGAACGCTGTGTCCATCGGGAACACGCCCTGGTCGGCGCTGTTCATCGTTGCCCAGATGTACATGTTGAACGGCAGCGAAAGCCTGTGCATCTCCCTTGCGAGTCGGTCGCGCTCGCTCAGCAGCGCACTTGGGTCAGAGATCTGCGCCGTAGTGGCGTACTCGGGAAGAAAGGTCTCGAAATAGCTTCTCATCTCCCTAGGGATAGCAACTTCGTATTCGCTGTTGCCGTTGAAATCGCGGTCGAGCAGCTGGAATACATCACCAAATACGGCCGCAGGGTTAGCACGATTGATTTCCTCTACGACAAGAAGGAAGTTCTCATTGGGGTTCTGAACAGCTTTGATATAAACGTCTAAAAACGGCCCTGGTACAAACTCATAGGAGATGTAAGCCTCCATATGCTCACCGGCTTCACACTGAGAGATGCAGGCAGCATCAC
>CAVBOO010000158.1:0-3386 GCA_963597045.1 bacterium
GCCTTAAGCTGCTCGGCGTTAAGGACGGTGCCCGTGGGGTTGTTGGGGCTGCACAGGTAGATGACGTCGACCTTCACCTTGGGCAGCTCGGGCGAGAAACCGTTCTCGGCCGTGGTGGGCATGTAGTAAATGTTGGTCCAGCCTTGGGCTTCCTCGTCGTAGGTGCCCGCACGGCCGGCCATGGCATTGGTATCCACGTAAACGGGATACACCGGGTCGCACACGGCAATCTTGTTGTCGACGGAAAGGATGTCGCCGATGTTGCCGCAGTCGGACTTGGCGCCATCAGAAACGAAGATCTCGTCGGCGGAAATGTCGACTCCGCGAGCCGCGAAGTCGGCCTTCTGGATCGCATCGCGCAGGAAGTCGTAGCCCTGCTCAGGACCATAGCCGTAGAAGCTCTCCGCATGGGCAAGATCGTCGACCGCGCCGTGCATAGCCTCGATGACGGCGGGAGCCAGAGGACGGGTGACGTCGCCGATACCCATTTTGATCAGGTCGACCTCGGGGTGAGCCTCGGAGTAGGCTGCCGTGCGGCGGGCAATCTCGGAGAAGAGGTAGCTTCCGGGAAGCAGTTGGTAGTTTTCGTTGACCTTAGCCAAAAGAGTCTCCTTATATAAGTCGTAGACACGCAAAGCGCCTTCGGATGGAAGGGCCGGTGCGCGCTTCGCACGGCAAAGCCGCACAATGCATGGCACGCTGGCTCCGAGTGCGGGCACACGTGCAAGCTCGCGACAACCCGGCACGCAGCCGAAGGCATTGGGTATTAGCCCTAGGGTAGCGAACCTTTGCCTCTTATTGCATGACGCTTAGGTAAAAATTCCCCGAAGGCACAGCTGTTGCAGCGCTGGCCCCAAAACGAAGCCGGGCCCAAATGCGCTTTTGCGCCTTGAGCCCGGCTTAAGAGCCTTTGTTTGTATGCTCTAAAGTTCGTTATTTGCAAAAGCGCGCCAGAAGCACACTTCGCAAAACCCGATCGAAGCGCTTACTCAGAGTGCCCGTGGGCGGGATGCTTCTCCTCGTCGGAAAGAACGTAATCGTCGGGGACCGCCTCAAGAGCAACGGCGCAAACCTTGTACTCGGGGGTGCGGCAAATACGATCGAGCGCGTCTTTGGTCAGCCAGTTGGCGTTGCCGTCCTGAAAGTGGAAGGGCATCCAGGTTTGGCCCGGGTTGGTCTTGCCGCTCACGCGAGCCCAAGTAAGGATGGCACTTCTGCGGCTGCTCACCTTCACGCGACCGCCGTCGATGATATGGAGCTTCTTGGCGTCCTCGGAATTGACCTCGATGAAGGATTTGCCGGCAATCTGGTTGATGCCTTCGGTCTTGTCGGTCATGGCGGAAGCGTTGTAGTGGTACAGGATACGACCGGTGGTAAGGATCAGCGGATACTCCTCGTCGGGCAGCTCGGTTGAGGGGATGTACTCGGCAACCGAATAGGTTCCCAATCCGCGGCTGAACTTGCCCACATGCATGATGGGCGTACCGGGATGATCTTTGTTCAGGCAAGGCCAGCAGAGGCCCCGTCCACCAACTTCAGAGCTGTCCAGGCGCTCATGGCTGATTCCGCGGAAGCTCGGGGTGAGCTCTGCGATCTCGTCCATGATCTGAGCGCTGGTCAGCTGCGGCTGCGGATAACCCATGCGATTCATCAAGTCGATGAAGATATCGGTATCAAGACGGGTCTCGCCGGGAATGGTGACCGCCGTGCGGATGCGCTGAACGCGACGCTCGGTGTTGGAGAAGGTGCCTTCCTTCTCGGCGTAGCTGCGGCCCGGCAAAATGACGTCCGCGTACTTGGCCGTTTCGGTAAGGAAGAGCTCGTCGACCACCAGGAAGTCGAGCGACTCCAAGGCCTTGATGACGTGGTTGGTGTTGGGATCGGTGCGCACCGGATCCTCGCCGAAGATGAACAGACCCTTGATCTCGCCCGAGATCATCTTGGGGAAGCACTCGGTGGCATAGGTGCCCTGCCACTTGGGAATCTCGACTCCCCAATGCTTCTCGTAGAGTGCCATGACCTCTTCGTTGGCGAGCTTCTGATAGCCGGGGAATTCAGCCGGGGTTGCGCCCATGTCGCATGCGCCCTGAACGTTGTTCTGGCCACGAACCGGGTTGACGCCGCAGCCTGGCTTGCCGAAGTTGCCGGTGAGCATCGCCAGGTTGGACAAGGACATCACGCCCTCGGTGCCGCCGGAGTGCTCGGTGACGCCCAGGCAGTAGACGATCGCCGCCGCATCAACGGATGCGTACAGACGGGCTGCTGCCACCAAATCGGCCGCGGAAATGCCGCAAATCTCGGCCACGCGCTCAGGTGTGTAGCTGGAAACCATGTCGGCGTACTCGCGGTAAACATCAACCTCGGTTCGGGAATTGATGAAATCCCAATCGATAAGCCCCTCGTTGATAAGAACGTTGGCGATGCCGTTGGAGAAGGCGACGTTCGTACCGGGAGTGAGCTTGATGTGGATGTCGGCCATCTTGGACAAGCCGATATCGCGCGGGTCGACCACGATGAGCTTGGTCCCGCGTTCCACGGCCTTGCGGATATGCATGCCGAACACCGGATGAGCCTCTTCGGGGTTGGAGCCGACGAGCATTATGACCTTGGCGTTTTCGGCAACGTCGACGATAGGGTTGGTCATGGCTCCTGAACCGAGCGTACGAGCCAAGCCGGCAACGGAAGGACCATGGCACACGCGAGCGCAGTTGTCGATGTTATTGGTTTTGAATGCCGTGCGTGCCATCTTCTGAAGCATGTAGATGTCTTCATTGGCGGAGCGGGCACAGGCGAAGGCGGCAAGGGATTGACCGCCGAACTCATCGCGCAGGGCGCCCATCTTCCTGGCAACGAGATCGAGTGCCTCGTCCCAGGTGGCCTTCTCAAACTCGCCGGTTTCCTTATTGCGGATCAAAGGCGAGGTGAGGCGGCGCGGCGAATGGACGAAGTCGAAGCTGGCGCTGCGGCCCTTGACGCACAGCAGCCCGCGGTTCGAGGGGCCATCGGCCGCCTCGACGTCGACGATTTTATTGTCCTTGACCACCAGATAGTACTGGCAGCCCGTTGCGCAGTGCGGGCAGGTGGTGAGCACCTTATTAACTTCCCACTCGCGGTATTGATCACGACGCTTTTCCGTCAGAGCGCCCGTCGGGCAGGCTTGGGTGCAGTTACCGCACGACTCGCAGGTAGTCGATTTCCAATCGTCGCCGAAAGGAGCCTCGATCGAGGTGCGCGTTCCCTTCTTGCCCGCCACAAGCGTATGGTTTCCGGCGCAGTTGTTGCAAACGGCCACGCAGCGCTGGCAATGGATGCAAAGATTGGGATCATACGAGATGAAGGGGTTGCCATCGAGCACCGGCTGCAGGTCCTGCTTAGCGCCGCCGAAG
>CAVBOO010000159.1:0-3371 GCA_963597045.1 bacterium
GGCCCATCATGTTTCGACTTCCCGTGCGGGCTTCCGTCCAAGCTATCGTCGTTTTGCTCAGATCGTGGACGAATTAGGCAAACCTCAAATTTTAGCGGTAACTGCAACAGCCGACGCCGGGGTGCTTAAGGCGGTTAAGGCCGATTTGGGCATCGATGCGCTGGTGACCGACGAGCACGAGCGCGAGAACCTCTCCATCGACGATCAGCGCAACATCCGGAAAAAGGAACGCTATCTGGCCAATCTTGTTGTGCAAGGCGAAAAAACCATCGTCTACGTCAACTCCCGCGCCGAGAGCATCTCCTTGGTCCGCGACCTGCGCACGCGTGTGCCGCAGATGGCGCCTCTGATCGGTTTCTACAACGCCGGTCTTACCAAAGAGGAACGCGTGCTCATCGAGGATTTCTTCCGCAAAGACGAGCTTCAGGTTCTTGTTGCGACCTCGGCCTTCGGTGAAGGCATCGACGTTCCCGGAGTTCGCCATGTGGTTCTTTACCATCTTCCTTTCAGCGAGATCGAGTTCAATCAGATGAGCGGCCGTGCCGGCCGCGATGGCGAACCGGCAACGATTCATCTACTGTTCGGCAGACAGGATGGCGAATTGAACGCCGGCATCCTAGCCCTTGCGGCGCCCGATCATGATGTGATGGGTCGGATCTACCGTGAGCTGAGGCGCCGTCAGCGCCAAGCTGGAACGGGCGTCTTCGCGCTTACCTGCGACGAGCTTGCCTATTACGCCAGCTCGCTTCTTCCTTCGTCGAAGATCGATCCTGCGCAGACTTCCTGCGCCCTGTCCGTGTTCTCCGAGCTGGGATTGGTCGAGCTGGGCTCGCTTCCCTCAAATGCCACCGAGGTTGTTACCGTTCATGTCGTAGACTATGGGGGAAAGGTCGTGCTCACCGATAGCGTCAGATATCGCGAGGGCTTGGACGAGATCGCTGAGTTCGACGACTTCAGCGAGTGGGTGCTCAAGCGTTCGGTCAAGGTTCTGCAAGAGCGCATCCGTAGGCCTCTTTTGCCTTAAACCGCACAAAAACGAGGGAGTAGTACCATGGCCACTGATGTTATTCAGTTAACGGTGGATCCAAGCATTCAGTCATCCACCGCCGCCCCCATGGGGTCCAATCCTGATGTGCGCTTTCAGGATTTGCTTGGCATGGTCACCTATCTTGAGCCCGAGGAATGCGAGAAGCTGGGCCGTGCCTACGCCTACGCGCGCGAGATGCATCACGACCAGCGCCGTAAGTCGGGCGAGCCCTTCGTTTTGCATCCCGTCGAGGTCGCCATCATCCTTGCCGATCTTCATATGGACGTTGAGACCCTGTGCGCAGCCTTGCTGCACGATGTGGTCGAGGATACCGAGGCTACCAAGGAAGACGTTGCCGAGATGTTCGGCGCATCCGTTGCCGAGTTGGTTGACGGCGTTACCAAGATCACCAAGCTCAAGGTCGGCGACCTGACCGACGAGCAGGCGCAAACCTATCGCAAGATGCTCGTCGCCATGAACAACGACATCCGCGTCGTCGTCATCAAACTGGCCGACCGCCTTCATAACATGCGTACTCTTTCCGCCTTGCGCGAGGACCGCAGGATCTACAAATCGCACGAGACGCTGGAAATTTATGCCCCTATTGCGCATCGTCTGGGCATAAGCTCCATCAAATGGGAGCTTGAAGATCTGTCCTTTTTCTATTTGGAGCCGGCAAAATTCAAGCTCGTTTCGCGTATGGTGTCCGAGAGCCGCCCCCAGCGCGAGGCGTACCTGGGCTCCATCTTGAAGATCCTTCACGAGGAAACCGAGAAGCTCGGTATCGATGCCCAGCTTATGGGCAGGCCCAAGCATCTGTATTCCATCTACAAGAAAATGGCCAATCAGAAAAAGGGTTTCTCCGAGATTTACGACCTTATTGCCGTGCGCGTGATCGTTCAGACTGTGAAAGATTGCTACTCGGTTCTTGGTGCCGTGCATACGCTTTGGAACCCCATGCCCGGGCGTTTCAAGGATTACATCGCAATGCCCAAGCTCAACATGTATCAAAGCTTGCATACCACGGTCATCGGCCCGGCGGGCAGGCCTCTTGAGGTGCAGATTCGCACCGAGGAGATGCATCGTAAAAGCGAGTACGGCGTTGCTGCTCACTGGCGATACAAGGAAAAGGGCAAGGCCGACGATTTCGATCGTCAAATCGCTTGGCTGCGCGAGATGGTCGACTGGCAGGACGAAACCAAGGACTCTCGCGAGTTCCTAAAGTCCCTGAAGGTCGATCTTGCTCCCAAGGAAGTGTTCGTCTTCACGCCCAAGGGCAAGGCGATGAGCTTGCGGGCGGGCTCGACTCCGGTCGACTTCGCCTACGCGATTCATACCGAGGTCGGCAATCGCTGCGTGGGTGCCAAGGTCAACGGCGCCATCGTGCCTTTGACCTACGAGCTTCAGCAGGGCGATCGCGTCGAGATTCTGACGCAGAAATCGGCCACTCCCTCGCGCGACTGGCTCAATTTCGTCAAGACCCCCTCGGCGCGTTCCAAGATCCGCAACTTCTTCAGCAAGGCAACGCGCTCCGACGACCTTGCCGCAGGTCGCGATAAGCTTGGCCGCGAAATGCGCAAGCATGGCTTCGGCATCTCCAACGCGAATGCGACGCGTGCGCTGAAGGAAGTTTCGGAGACGCTTGGGTACCGCGCGCCAGACGACATGTTCGTATGCCTGGGCAATGGTAAGGAAAGCACGCAGCACGTTGCCAATCGTCTTCTTAAGATTTTGGTGTCGGACTCCGAGGATGAGTCGAGCCTTCCTGTTTCCGACCTTGGGATGTCCACCGGCAAGATGCCTCCGATGCTCACAAGCGTCAAGCGCCCGCGCCGTAAGGCTAAAAGTTCGAACGGCGTGGTTGTTCAAGGTTTGGACGATGCAGCGGTTCGCCTTTCGCGCTGCTGCAACCCTGTTCCCGGTGACGAGATCATCGGTTTCATCACGCGCGGCAGGGGAGTGTCGGTCCATCGCGCCAGCTGCCCCAACGCCAAGGACCTTATGAACCATCCTGAGCGCATAATTCCCGTTTCCTGGGCTCAGGCAGGCGAGGTCCCGCAGGATTCCGCCTTCAACGTAGAGGTGATCGTCGAGGCTGTTGACCGTATGAACCTCCTGATGGACGTGGCAAAGGTCTTCTCCGAAAACGGGGCAAACGTCATCGGGGCCAACACCATTACCCACAAGGATGGCATCAACGAGATGCGCTTTTTGTTCCAAATCAGCTCGCCTGCGGCAATTGATCGGATATTGAAGGGCTTGCTCGAGGTTGATAGCGTCTTCGGCGCTCGCCGCGTCGTTCCTGGCGCTCCTTCGAGGAAGCAACGTGGAAGGAAGTCTTAAA
>CAVBOO010000160.1:0-3361 GCA_963597045.1 bacterium
GCCTTAAGGCCGCCGGCTTCCACTACGCAACCCGTGCTGGCGTCACCGTTTCCGTCTACGACGCAACGATCCCGCCGCAGAAGCCCGCCATCCTGGCTGCTGCCGACGAGCAGGTTGCCGTCATCGACGAAGAGTACGAGATGGGTCTTATGTCCGATGGCGAGCGCTATCAGCAGGTTATCGACGTGTGGACCAAGGCGAACGAGGAGGTCGGCGACGCTATGGCCGACAACTTCGATCGCTTCAACCCCATCTACATGATGGCTTTCTCCGGTGCTCGAGGTAACATCAAGCAGATTCGTCAGCTTGCCGGTATGCGCGGTCTGATGGCAGACCCCCAGGGCAACTACATCGAGACTCCTATCAAGGCTAACTTCCGCGAAGGCCTGTCCGTCTTGGAGTACTTCATTTCCACCCACGGCGCTCGTAAGGGCCTGGCCGACACCGCTCTGCGTACCGCAGACTCCGGCTACCTTACCCGTCGTCTGGTCGACGTTGCTCAGGACATCATCATCCGCGAGATCGACTGCGGTACCTGCGATGGCACCGTTGCTCCTCTGCGTGGCGACAAGGGCGTCGACGCGATGCTTGTCGGCCGCTGCTTGGCCGAGCCCGTCGTCAACCCCTCCACGGGCGAGATTTTGGCCGAGAAGGATGAGTACATCACTTCCGTCCATCAGCTCCAGGAGTGGGACGCTTTGGGCATCGAGACCCTGAAGCATCGCTCCGTCATGACCTGCCACTCCGAGCATGGCATCTGCCAGAAGTGCTACGGTTGGGACCTGGCCACCAGCCGCCCCGTCAACATCGGCACCGCGGTCGGCATCATCGCCGCCCAGTCCATTGGCGAGCCTGGCACCCAGCTCACCATGCGTACCTTCCACACCGGCGGCGTCGCGGGCGAGGACATCACCATGGGTCTTCCCCGTGTTACCGAGCTTTTCGAGGCCCGCAAGCCCAAGGGCCTGGCAGTTCTTGCCAAGGTCTCCGGCGTTCTGCAGGTTCGTGGCGACAAGCAGTCCAAGACCCTTACCGTCCACGACCAGGAAGGCAACATTCAGGAGGAAGTCGTCTCCGCACGTGCTCAGCTGATGCCCGGAGTCTCCGATGGTTGCACCGTCACCATCGGCCAGCAGCTCACCAAGGGTTCCGTGAACCCGCACGAGCTTCTTGCGCTCACCGATGCCGATACTACCTTGCGCTACATCGTTTCCCAGGTTCAGCACGTTTACGTGTCCCAGGGCGTTGACATCAACGACAAGCACATCGAGGTCATCGCACGACAGATGCTTCGCAAGATCACCGTCACCGACGCAGGCGACTCCGAGCTCATGCCCGGCCGCCAGGTCAATCGCTTCGAGTTCGAGAACATCGCCAACAACCTGGTTCTCGAGGGCAAGAATCCTCCCGTGGGTCAGCCTTTGCTCCTTGGTATCACCAAGGCGTCCCTGGCAACCGACTCTTGGGTGTCCGCGGCTTCCTTCCAGGAAACCACCAAGGTTCTTACCGACGCTGCCATCGAGGGCAAGGTCGACATCCTGCACGGCCTTAAGGAAAACGTCATCATCGGTAAGCCCATCCCCGCAGGTACCGGCCTCGAGCGTTATCGCAAGGTCGGCCTTACCTACAAGGGCGTTCCCACCGAGCAGGTGGAAGGCGACGCGCTTCCCGATTCCGCTCCTGCCGCACTGCGCGACATCGAGGAGCTCCTGCCCAAGGAGCAGGATTGGGCACTCGATGGCGAGGGTTACCTGGCTCCCGGTTCCGATTACGCAAGCTACTTCGCTTCCATCGGTGGCCGTCGCGCCAACAACCTCACCGACGAGGAGGCACGCCTCTACATCTACGACGACCTGGGAGTTTCCCAGCGCTGGGCTAACAAGTTCTCCGAGGCCGGCATTGAGACCGTTGCCGACTTGGTCGGTCGCACCGAGGATGAGCTTCTGCGCATCGAGGGTATCGGAGCCAAGGCCATCGAGGAATTGAAGGCGGGCCTCGAGGCTCACAATCTTTCCCGCGTCATCGAGGACGACCTCAATGCGTCCCGCGACGACGTGAGCCAGCTGCTCGACATGGTCTTCAGCCCCGACGACAGTGTGCTCATCGGCGGCGAGTCCCGCGTCACCTACGACGATGACGAGGAGATGCTCGGTGAGGCTCTGCCTCCTCGCTCCTACCAGCGCAACCTCGACGAGCTTGACGCTCTTCTTGGCGGCGATCTGGGCTTCGGCCTCACCTCCGCCAGCGAGGAAGCTGCCTCCAATGCCGAACAGCAGCAGGAGTAAGGCCTAGCTCTTAGCTTTCAAGCATTTGTTAAAGCGACTTGTCCGGAGCCCAGGGGTTATCCCTCTGGGCTCCTTTTTCGTTGTAGACGGCATGCGATCGCCATTTCAAAACGAGTGCGCTATTATGAACCAGGTTCATTCACGGGGGCACCCCGCCCCTTTTTCCTAGGAGAAACATGACATCCAAGACATTCATTCCCGAAGGGGAATCGCTTGCCCCTGCGGCAAGCCAGATAGGCAACACGCTCGAGACGCTTGCTCATACCATTCACTCACGTCGTGGCGCAGGCGAGGAAAGCTATACCTATCGTCTTTTGAACGGCGATCTGGACAACCTTTTAAAGAAGTTGGTTGAGGAAGCTCACGAGACCACGCTTGCCGCAAAGGATTGCGCGCGCGTGGATGCCTCCTTGGGCGATGTCGATCATCTGCGCTACGAGGCGGCCGATGTCGTGTACCACTTGATGGTTCTTTTGGAGCGCGAGGGCATTGCCCTTGATGAGTTCGCAGCCGAGCTCAATGCGCGCATGACTTCTGAGGAGCTTTCGAAGAACGCAGGTGCCATTCGCTTGAAGCCCGAGTACCGCAATCGCGGCAACCACGTGGAGAAGTAGGGGAGAGCCATGGCAAATCTTTTCGGAACCGATGGCGCGCGCGGCGTTGCCAACACGGAACTCACCTGCGATATCGCTTACAAGCTTGGTCAGGCTGCGGTGGCCTTGTTCGGCAAAACCGTGGTGGTGGGCAAGGACACACGTTTGTCGGGTGACATGCTCGAGGCCGCGCTTGGCGCGGGCGTGATGAGCCTGGGAGGCACGGTCTTGGCTTGCGGGATCATTCCGACTCCGGGCGTTGCGCTGTTGGCGCGCGAACTTCATGCCGATTGCGGCATCGTTATCAGCGCAAGCCACAATCCGCCTGAGTACAACGGCATCAAGTTCTTCGATGCCCAAGGTTTCAAGCTTTCCGACGAGCGTGAGGCCGAGCTTGAGGCTTTCGTCGCCCAGGGTGGTGCGGCAGCCTCCGATTTGCCTTCCGGCGATGCCGTGGGCGTGATCGTTCCGGTGGAGGATGCC
>CAVBOO010000161.1:0-3339 GCA_963597045.1 bacterium
GGTTCGTGCAGCCGTATTCGATGCCCTTGAAGTAGTCGCGCGTAAGCGCGGAAAAATCGTTCTCGCAGGGCTTGCCGGCATGGTGGGCAATCGCCAGGTCGAGCGCTGCCGAGAGCGCCTCGCCGGCGTTGGTGTGCGTGCTGTGCAAGGCGCGAAGGTCGATGTTCAAGCCTGGTGACTTTTCGTATTGATCGAGGTCGGGCACGTAAAGCTCCACGGGGATCCCCAAAAGCGCTGCCTCAAAGGCCACCGCGGAGTAATCGCTGATCATGGCATCGCATACAGCCAGCAAATGGATGGTTGCAGTTTTGGGCGCCACGTGCACGCAGGGATGCTCGCGCAGCAGTGCCTGGCTGAACTCGTTGTTCAGGGGGTGCCCGGCGATAATCAGGTTCGCAGGAGCGTCCGCCGTCCCGCCTCGCGCCTCAAGGGCGCTTGCCAGCTGTCCAAGGTTGTGGGTGAGCCAATTTTCGTCGTAGCCGGCCCCTTTGCGCAGAGTGGGTGCGTACAGGATCGTGGGCTTGCCGTTGCCAAGGAACTCGTTTTCGTTCAAGATCCGACGCGCTCGGCGATTGCGATAGCAGTTCTTTCCTTGCTCAAGGAGGAAATCGATGCGGGGCAAGCCAAGCGCCCAAACCTTGCTGGTGGGGTAGTCGAAGGCCAGGCCGAAAGCTTCCTTAGCGCCCGGGCCGCCCGCGATCACGTAATCGTAATTGCGGTGCATGCGTCCCGCCTCGGCCGATTCGCGGCTGCGCCCGGCAGGAGTATCAAGGCACTGGTAGCCGAATTTCTTTATGGCGCCCGGTGAATGCCACATTTGAATGACGGTGACGCCCTCGGGTTTGGTGGGAATGCTTACCGCGGGCACGTAGCCGTCGACGACGATGACCTTGCTGGTGCAGGCAATCATCAGCTGCTTCATGGTGCCGGCCACGAAACCGAGGACGTCCTTCGATTCAGGCTCGGTCAGGCACACGATCACGCGATCGGGCCCCAGGCGTTCCTCCAGCTCGGTGGAGAGCATGCGGTAATCCATAGACATCTTGGAGCTTTGGCGCGAAAGAAGGGCCACGCGCGATTTGCAAGGCAGAAGATGCAGAATGCTCGCAAGCATCTGCAAGATTATGGCCATTAGCTTCATTGCGAGGGCTCCTTTGTAGAATCTATGCTTCAGACATAGTAACGGTTAGCTGGGCTATAATTCAAAGACTGTACTAATACCCGAAGGGCTTGGAGTCTTCTTGATAGATTCTTTGAAACAGATAGTTGGCGATGTTTGGGGCTGGCGCAAGCAGGTCACCAAGCTGGCCGTCTTTGATTTGAAGAAGCAGGTTGCACGTACGGCTTTCGGTCCGTTTTGGCTGTTCGCAAAGCGAATCGTGTATGTGCTTGTTTTCTGGTTCGCCCTTGAAATCGGCTTGAAGGGCGGCAAGGACATCGGTGGTTCGGGCGCCTATTTGGTATGGCTTGCCTCCGGCGTCTTCGTGTGGACCTTCATGTCGAGCATCCTGAGCACGGGCTCGGCGATATTCAACAAGTACTCGTATCTGGTAACCAAGATCAAGTTCCCTTTGCCGGCGATTCCTGCCATTTACATCGTTTCCGAGGCCATCATTTTCTTAGGCTTGCTGGTTATTTTGGCGGTTACCTGCTTGGTGTTCGGCGAGATGCCCACGATCCATCTTATCCAGGTGCCCTTTGCCATCGTTCTGTTGATAGTGTTCTGGTACATGTTCAGCCTGTTTGCAAGCATGCTCGGCGCCTTGAGCAAAGACTTCCATAATCTCATCACCACCTGCTCGCAGCCCCTGTTCTGGCTTTCGGGCATCATCTTCGACATCACGCAGATCCACATCTTCGCGGTGCAGGTGTTCGCGGTGCTCAACCCCGTGACCTTCTTCGCCACCATCATGCGCGATGCCATTTACTATCACACCTGGATTTGGGAGACGCCGAAGTACTGCATCGGCTTCGTGTTCGTGTTCCTGCTTCAGTTCGTGTTGACCTTGATCGTGTACAAGCGAGCCCAAACGGAGGTGCGCGATGAGCTCTAATGCCCCCGAAATCTCCTCCCAGTCGCTTGCCGGCGCACATATCAGCACGCTCTACGACGAGCCTATCGCGGCTCGTGCTTGCGGCGCGGTCGACGGCAAGCAGTACCTCAACAACGAGGTGGCGCTTGAACATTCCCTGGCGCGCGGCGTCAAGGCTATCGAGGTGGATGTTTCGCTGACCGCCGACAACAAGGTGGTTTGCAGCTACGGTTGGTTTGCCAATGCCCGCAAGATCCTAGGCCTTGATTGGGATCCGTCTCAGGGCCCCATGACCGAGGCCGTGTTCTTGAGGCAGAAGGTCCATGGTCAAGATCCGATGACCTTCGAGACCTTGTATCGCCACATGAAGGCCAACCCCGATGTGTGGTGGATGCTCGACTTCGGCAAGCTCGGCAAAGAAAACGCGACCCATTTGGCAACCGCCGTGGTCGAGGGCCTGCATAAGGATAAGGAGCTGCTCGCCCGCCTGCTTATTCAGGTGCGTAACGCCTCGATGTATCGCGGTGTCGATCGTGCCTTCCATTTCTCGCATTACCAGATAATGATGTGGCCGCGCGAGCGCATCGACGGCATCGGCCGCCTGATCACCTACTGTGCCGATTACAACATCGAGGGCTTGGCTATCGAGGCTTCGCAGTGCACCAAGGAAATCGTCGAGATGGTGCGCAAGGCCGGCTTGAAGCTGCAGTGCTTCGCGCTCGACGACGCCGAGCGCGCCAACGAGCTTTTGAGCTACGGCGTCAACTCCGTCTGCTCCTTCGAGCTTTCGCCCGCCGACGTCACACCCGTGCTCGACCCCTTCGCCGACCTTACCGAGGAGCAGCGCTGGGAGCATCTTAACAAGCTGCGCTCCACCATCGGCAAGGAGCGCTTGGCGCAGCGCAAGACGGCGATCTCCGACGAGGTGGTCGTCGAGTTCGACCACGTATATAAAAGCTACAACCTGTACAAGTCCGACCGCGAGCGCTTGCTTTCCCTTCTTTGGAGCAAGAAGAAGCGCGAGGGCATTACGCGCATCGATGCCAACAACGACCTTTCCTTCCAGATCCGCCGGGGCGAAGGCGTGGCCTTCCTGGGCCACAACGGTGCCGGCAAATCCACCGCGCTTAAGATGATCACGGGCGTGCTGTTCCCCAACCAGGGTACGGTAACCGTGAACGGCGAGGTCAGCGCTTTGCTCGAGCTGCGTGCCGGCTTCAATTCCAATCTCACCGGTCGCGAGAACATCTACATGCGCGGCTACGCCATGGGCTTAACCGAAGAACAGATCAAGCTCATGGAGCCC
>CAVBOO010000162.1:0-3334 GCA_963597045.1 bacterium
GATTCATTCATGGCAAAAGCACAAGGCAATAAGAAAGGCTCCCGCAACGGCGCACCGTCCAAGCGTGCTGTTGCGGGCGCTCATGCGCAAAGCAAGCCGAGCTATCAGCGTGGTGTCTCGGGCGCCGCTGGCTCTCCCTTGCTTGACGAGCGCACCAAGCTCGATATCATCGGCGTGGTTTTGGCGGTTGTTGCCATCGCGCTGTTCGTCTGCGTCGCGATCAAGCCCGAGGGAGTTTTAAGCCAGGCGATAGCCAGCGGGCTCGGTTTGCTTTTAGGTTGGGGCGCCTATCTTCTCCCATTTTTGCTCTTGGGCTTGAGCATCACCGTGCTTGTGCGTTCGTCAAGTGAACGTCTTACCGCGCGCACGGGCCTTGGACTGGGCATTCTTCTTGTTGCCCTTTTGAGCTTGTTCTCGCTTTTCGTGCCGGGGGCGGAAGGGGAGCCCTACCTCGTCTTCACGTCGGATAACCTTGTGAACCACGGAGGCTATGTGGGCGCGGGCATTGCCTGGGTTCTTCTTAACCTTCTTGGTTTGACGATTTCGGTCATCCTTATGCTCGGACTGGCCTTGATCGCCTTGATCGTCATCGGGTTTTCGCTTTCGGGCCTTATCAGCAATCTGCGCTCCATCCCTGCGGCACGCCGTGCTGCCCGGGTGGAAGAGGGGATGCAGCCCAATTCGGCTCCTCTCCCTCGTGTATTGCGTGGGAAACCCCAGGCAAATGCTAACGCCGAAGCGAAAACCGAGCTTCTGGGCAAAGGGCAGGGCGAGCTAGTGCAAGATGAGATCGATCCATCGCGCCTGGTCACACGCAAGCTATCGTCCAAGAAGAAGGATTCGGCCGACGCGGGCAAGACCCAACTGCTCCCGCCTCATCCTTTGCCCATAGAAGACGAGGTGGATACCGCAGCAGCTGAAAGCAGGATGCTTACCCGCAAGCTGCCTGGTCGTAAAGCTTCCCTTGTTCCCGATGCTGGCACCGACCCTGAGCCCGAGATCGAGATCGAGGCTGCATCGCCCACGTCCGAGGAGCCGAAGAAAAAACCTAAGATCGCTGTTGCGGCACCTCAACGCCAAGAGGGATTCGAACTCCCTGACCCTGCTTTCCTGAATGTCAGCAAGCCTTCGAAGCAAACGCGTAAAATGGCCGAGACTTTGGCTCAAACCGCGGAGAACCTTGGTGAGACGCTGGCCGAGTTCGGCATCAATGCCACCGTCGTCGATTGGGTGGCAGGCCCAACCGTCACCCTCTTCAAAATCGACCTTCCTGCTGGCGTCAGGGTCAGTCGCGTCACCGCGCTCACCGACGATATCGCATTGGCGCTTGCCTCTCCGGGCGTGCGTATCTTCGCGCCTGTTCCCGGAACCAATTACGTGGGCATCGAAGTGCCCAATCGCGAGCATCAAACGGTTCTTCTGGGCGATGTTTTGAAGAGCGCGAAACCTGGCCCTCTTCAGGTTGCCATCGGTAAGGACGTTGAGGGAAATTCCATCGTTTCCGACTTGGCGAAGATGCCCCATCTTCTCATCGGCGGTACCACCGGTTCCGGTAAATCGGTTGCCATCAACGGTATGATCATGTCCATACTCATGCGCGCTACCCCCGCCGAAGTTCGCCTTATCATGATCGACCCGAAGCGCGTTGAGTTCACTCCTTATAACGGGATTCCTCATTTGTACGTACCCGTAGTGACCGAGTGCAAGGAAGCAGCAAGTGCGCTAGCTTGGGCCGTGGCCGAAATGGAGCGCAGGCTCAAGGAATTCTCCAAGATGGGCGTGCGCAACATCGGCCAGTACAATGCGAAGATCTTCAAGCAAAACGAGGAAGCCGAAAGCGAAGAGGACAAGCGCGAGCAGGAGCCCTATATCGTCGTTATCATCGATGAGCTGGCCGACCTCATGATGAACGTCGGCAAAGAGGTTGAGTTCTCCATCGCACGCCTGGCTCAGCTTGCCCGTGCTGCCGGCATCCATTTGATCGTAGCCACCCAGCGTCCTTCAACCAATGTTGTCACCGGTCTTATCAAGGCGAACATCACCAATCGTATGGCCTTCAACGTTGCCTCCGGCATCGACTCGCGCGTTATCCTTGACCAAACGGGAGCCGAGAACCTCATCGGTCAAGGCGACCTGCTATTGAGCAAGCCCGAGTACGCCAAGCCCGTTCGCATTCAGGGTTGCTTCGTCTCCGAGGACGAAATCGAGAGCGTGGTCGAGCACCTGAAATCCCAGGGCGAGCCCGATTACCATACCGACATTCTTAAAACCAACGTCATCCATATGGGCGACACCAACCCCGATGGCTCGGGCGGCGTGTCGGGCGGTCCCGCCGATCCGCTTCTGTGGGAGGCTGCGGAGATTGTATGCAACAGCGGCATGGGATCCACCTCCAACCTGCAAAGGCGCTTGAGCGTGGGTTATGCTCGTGCAGGACGTATCATGGATTTGTTGGAGGAAAAAGGGATCGTCGGACCCGCCAACGGCAGCAGGCCGCGCGAGGTTTTGCTTGATCCTTTGGACCTTGAGGGCCTGAAGGCTCTTGAGATGAACGATGAGTAGTTGGATTAGGAGCACTTCGATGAAGCACGTTAGCTTTGGAAGCACCCTTAAGGAAGCTCGCATCAGCAAAGGGCTCGACCTTAACACCGTTTCGCTTCGCCTTCGCATTCGCCCCGATATCCTTAAAGCGATCGAGGATGCCGATTTCGAGCATATCCCTCCGCGCGGATATGCGCGCAACATGATCAACGCCTATGCGCATTACCTCGGCCTCGACTCCAACGACATCACGAGGCGCTACCTTGACGAAGCGTACAGCCATCAGGTCACGGTCGAGCACAGTCATATGAGCGACAACAATCAGCGTCGCAATCAGACACGAGCCAGCCAGAACCTCACCGGCGGGACCTCGAGCTTCAATCGAGTCGACTCTGCGCGCGCTAAAAAGAGGGAAACCGCACAGGGCTCGGTCAATGGTCTGGGGCGTGTTACCTATTCCTTGGATGCTGAGGACAAGATCTCGGGCGGCGTCAACCGCACCGCGGCTGCTCGCATGAGCCACGAGGCCGCCGCTAACTCCCGGCCCCATCGGGCGCAGCGTTCCACTCAGGTTAACGACCGCTATCTCAATGCGGTCGAAGGCCGTTCGAGCGCTCCCTCCCTTGGTATCTCTTCTTTCCTTCCTTATCTGTTGGGCGCCGCCATCGTAGTGGTCGTCTTGTTCGTTGTTTTGAATTTAACGGTTTGTCATCAAGATGAGCCAACCGAGACCATTCCCGTCACTTCGGGTAGCACCAGCGTAGAAGATGGCAGCACTAGCTCAAATACCGAT
>CAVBOO010000163.1:0-3328 GCA_963597045.1 bacterium
CGACAAAGCGTAGAACGACACCGCGTAGCCTACCACCACGCCCACGATGGGCAGCTTGTGCCTGAAGCCGTCGGAGAGCTTCATCATGGTGTCGGCGAACACCTCGAAGCACACCGAGGCGCACAGCATGATATAGGCGATCATTTACCTACCTCTTCCCTGTTCTTCGTTGGTTTTGGCCAGCGGGCGCTCCTTCAGCGCGGCCATCATCAGGCCCGCCGCGACGGTTAAGGGAACCATCAGCATGAACATGGGCACGATCGCGTCGTTGTACGAACCGGCGATCACCTGCTGCACCTCGTCGGGCAAGGAGCGCACGAAGGCGGGCGTAAGCGAGTTCACGTCGATTCCCAGCTGATCCATGCCGCCATGCTCGGCCAGGCGCTCACCCAGAAGCGCCGTCAGCCGACCCGTGAAAACGGCGCCTGTCACCGAGGCTCCCAAGGTGGTGCCTATCTCGCGGAAGAAGTTGGTTGCGCCGGTGGCTGTGCCCACGATCTGCGCTGGGAACTCGTTTTGCACGATGAGCACGAGCACCTCGAAGCTCAAGCCCATGCCAAAGCCCATGATGGTGAGGTAGAGCCCGACGAAGAAGATCGAGATGTCGGCGGTCAGGGTACACAAAAGCAGCGCACCCGCGGTGGCGATCACGAAGCTTGCCACCATGATCTTCTTATACTTGCCGCGCTTGGAGATCAGCCAGCCGGACACAAGGGAGGCAACAAAGTAGGCGATGCTCATGGGAACCTCCATGTAGCCCGCCGCCGTTGCATTCATTCCATGCGCAAGCTGAAAATAGGTGGGCAGGTAGGACATTGAGGCCATCATGGCGAACAAGACGATGAAGCCGCCCAAGGTGGCGAGCAGGAAGTTGCGGTTCTTGAACAAGAACAGGGGCATTATAGGCTCTGCCGCC
Source organism: bacterium (assembly GCA_963597045.1). Taxonomy (GTDB): domain Bacteria; phylum Actinomycetota; class Coriobacteriia; order Coriobacteriales; family Eggerthellaceae; genus Anaerotardibacter. The sequence goes on from CAVBOO010000163.1 coordinate 917, forward strand.
TTGCGCTCCGCCAGCACGAACAGGGCGGCGAACAAGACCGTGGCACCAAGAAGCCCAAGAATCACCGGGCTGCTCCAGCTGTAAGCGACGCCGCCCCACGAGGTGGCCAGCGTCATGCAAACCACGGCCGCTGCGATGGTGACCATGCCCCACACATCGAAGTGCCGCAAAGACTTATGCTGCGGATAAATCGGCAGGAAGATGGCGCAAATCACCACTGAGAGCGCCGTAAAGGGGACGTTGACCCAGAAAGCCCAGCGCCACCCGACGACATCGGTGAAGAAGCCGCCGAGCAAGGGGCCGATGAGCATGGGCAAGGCCCAGCCGACGCCCATGAGGTTCAGGTAGAAGGCGCGCTTGCGGGCTGGGATGATGTCCGCAACGATTGCCTGAGACAAAACGAGCAGGCCACCACCACCGACGCCTTGGATGGCACGCCCCGCGATAAGCGCCATCATGTCGGGGGCGGCGCCGCAGACGATCGAGCCGATCATGAAAAGCACCTGCGAGGCCAAAAAGAGGCCACGGCGCCCAACAAGATCGCCCACCTTGCCCACAACGGGCATGACAAGGGTGCACGCCAAAACGTAGACGGTTACCACCCAAAGCATATGATCGACGCCGTTGAGCTCGCCCACCACCGTAGGCAAGGCTGTGGAGACGATGGTCTCGTCAAGGGAGGCCAGCGCCTCGTCGAAAAGCAGGGCGGCGAAGACCCACGGCACCGATTTAACCTGAACAGGGGTATAGGAGTCCGCATTAGCCACGGATCTCACCCACTTCCTTCGCGGAATCATCGGAGGGGGCGGCATCCTTGACGGCAAGCTTCCCCTCGAAAACGCAGGCAAGGGTATCGTTCACCACGGCAAAGCCCTCGAACATCTGCTCTATCCGCTCGGCACCGAGCCTCTCGGAAATAAGCTCCTCGGCGCGGGCGTAATCCTGGCGAATCTCGGCAAAAAGTTTTTGCCCCTTGGGTGTGAGCAGCTGGATCTTGCTTCGTCCGTCATGCTTGCTGGGAACCGTCTCGACCATGCCGCGCTCCACAAGGCCCGCGATCACCGAACTGATCGTCTGCTTGGGCGCAAAGAGCTTGTCGGCGATCTCCTTTTGGCTTAAGCCCTCGGGGCTGTCGCCGATTTCCTCCAAGACCCATAGGGAAAGATATTTCTCGCCATGGGACTTGGCATAGCTTCCATAAATCCCGTCGAGCTGCGCGTAATAGGCAAAGAGCCTATCGAAGTAATTATGCTTATCGCCCTGACCTTGCGTCACAACGAAGCCCCTTTCAGCTTGGAAGCCCAACATGAGCTTTAACGCTTGAGTTCTAATTCGAGAGGATAATTTAGTCCAGTTTCAGACTAGTTAGTCCCGTTTCGGACTTTCTTCACAAAGGGAACAAACAGCCGAGCGCAAACGCAAGGGCATAAAAAACGGGCAGGACCTTAAGAGATCCTGCCCGCTAGCTAAGCTAAAACCAACTTATATAAGGGATTCGCGAGTAAGAGGCTCGCGAATCCTGCTCTCCGAAACCGCCGACGCCCTAGGGACGAAGACCGCTACCGCCCTGAGCGGTGATGGTCTCACCGGAAACGTAGCGGGACAAGTCGGATGCCAGGAACACGGCAACGCCACCGATGTCGTCCTTGGGATCGCCGTAGCGGCCCAGGGGAATGGTCTTCACGATGCCGTCGAAGGCCTCGGGGTACTCTTCCTTCCAGGCAGCCAGCTGCTCGGTCATCGCCAGAGGGCAGATGCAGTTGGCACGAACGCCGTCTGCGCCCCACTCGGTGGCGGCAACACGGGTCATGCCGCGGATGCCCTCTTTAGCGGCAGCGTAGCTCGACTGGCCAACGCGGCCGAACAGACCGGCGCCGGATGCCAGGTTGATGACGCAACCCTTGGTCTTCTTAAGCTCGGGGAAGGCATTCTTCATGTAATAGAAGGTTGCATGAACGCCGGTGTCGATGGCCAGATCGAAATCCTCGATCGAGTGATCGACCAGGTTGACGCCGGACTTGGAGGCCTGAGCGTTGTTGACCACGCAATCGAGCTTGCCGTAATGGTCGACGCAAGCCTTGATGGCGGCCTTCACATCGTCCTCGTTGGAGCCCTCGGCCACCAGATAGGCGCAGTCGCATCCGTAGGTGCTCTTGAGCTTTTCGGCCGCCTCGGCCAAACGGCTCTCGGTACGACCGGTAATGAATAGGTTCGCGCCGTTTTCAGCCATCTTGCTTGCGATGCCGAAGCCAACGCCCTTGCCGCCGCCCGTGATAAGAACGGCTTTTCCATCTAGAAGACCCATTTTCCTCCCCTTTCGTTGGGAAATTTAGAGACTGTGCAAAATATTACCGCTTTGGTGCCATTTAGCATCCTTCAAGCCGTTCGACTTTGACGAACGCGCTCAAATTC
>CAVBOO010000164.1:0-3305 GCA_963597045.1 bacterium
GGCAACGAACTGCCGTAAAATAATTTCCGTGAATAGTTTCCTTAAAGGAGATCGTCTATGAAACTCGACTTCATCAAACTTAATGGCCTGGGCAACGATTTCGTCTTCGTGGACGATATGGATCGAAGCATCGAGCTGACCCCAAACCAGGTTGCTTATCTTTGCGACCGTCATTTCGGAATCGGTGGCGATGGCGTGGTCCTGGTCCGTCCCTCGTCCCGCCCGGAGTGTGCCGCTTATATGCATTACATCAATTCAGATGGAACTCTTGCGGAAATGTGCGGCAACGGCGTTCGTTGTTTCACCAAATTCCTTGTAGACAATGGCTATGTCGATCCTCGGTCTGGCTCGTATGTCGCTGACACAAAACGGGGGCCGCTTCCTATTGCTTTCGAGCTTGATTCTGATGGGAAAATGAGCGTGGCCTCGGTTGATATGGACGAGCCGATCCTTGATCCAGTCGCAGTGCCCACGACATTGAAGGCCACTTCGATATCCGAGCAGGGGATACCATTTGTCAAAGAGGCTGAGGTCGTTTCCCCCTGGGGCTCTTTCGCATTTACTTGCGTGTCCATGGGCAATCCTCATGCCATTTGCTTCTTCGATGACATCGAGTCTCTGCCCGACGAATGGTTCTTGACCGAAGCCAAGAGCCTTGATTCGTTTGACCTCAACCGCATAGGAGCGTTCTTCGAAAACCACGGGGTTTTCCCTGCGAAAACCAATGTTGAGTTCATCGTTCCCGCTGACGACGGTCTTCATATGCGCGTCTACGAGCGAGGCTGTGGCGAAACCTTGGCATGCGGTACCGGGGCCTGTGCCTCATTGGTTGCGGCTGTACTAACGGGAAGAAGCGATCGCACCAACAAAGTCCATTTGCGCGGCGGCACCCTCCATATAACCTGGAAGGCAGATAACCATGTGGTTATGACCGGCCCCGCTGCCCAATCGTTCGTCGGGTCTGTTGAGCTTTAAGGGTCCCATGATCGTTTTCGACGAAGTAAAGCAGCACGGTCCCAAAACAATCATCGAGAAGCCTCGCGAAAGGGCTGTTTTAGTTGGGGTTGACCGACCCGAGCAGGAATGGAGCCTTGAGTCTTCGCTTGCTGAATTGGAGAGGCTGGCCTGGACTGCTGGGGCCGATACGGTAGCCAAAACATCGCAGCGGCTTGATTCGCCTAATCCCCGAACTTTCGTTGGAAGCGGAAAAGCAGAAGAAATCGCCACGTTGGCTAGATCTTACGCCGCTGATGTTGTGATCTTCGATGATGAGCTTACTCCTTCCCAGCAATCGAACCTTGAATCGATTGTCGGTAAGGATGTTAAGGTCATTGACCGCACCGCTTTGATCCTTGATATCTTTGCGCTTCATGCAACCAGCAAGGAAGGCAGGCTGCAGGTTCGCCTTGCCCAGAATCAGTATCTTTATCCTCGTTTGCGTGGCATGTGGGCCCACCTGGCATCGAACCGCATGGGCGGCGGTGTAGGCAGTCGCTTCGGCGAAGGAGAAAGCCAGCTCGAGGTTGATAGACGTTTGGTTCGCAATCGAATCACCTCCATTCGGAGGGATCTAGCTAAGCTATCCGCCAAGCGCGATCTGCAGCGCAAGCAACGTAACGAGTCCGGAGTGTTCAAAGTGGCTCTGGCTGGATACACGAATGCCGGAAAATCCAGCTTGTTGAATGCAATTACCGGATCGGAAGTGCTGAGCTACGACAAGCTGTTCGCCACCTTGGATTCAACAACTCGTCAGCTTGCGCTTCCCGAGGGCAGGGAGGTCACTCTTACCGACACCGTAGGCTTCATCCAAAAGCTACCAACGACGCTGGTCGAAGCATTCAAATCCACGCTTGACGAGATCAACGGTGCAGACCTGATACTCCATGTGGTTGACTCATCCGACCCTAATTCGGCAAAGCAGATCGACACGGTAAATATGGTGCTCGAGCAGATTGGTGCCGAGGAAATTGGCCGTATCGAGGTGTTCAACAAGAAGGATCTGCTAACAGAGGAACAGCAAGAGGCATTGTGCGTTCGCTACCCTCACGCCGTGTTCACTTCCACGCTGAACCGAGACGGCATAGATGAGCTCATAAGACGGATAAGCATGGTAGCTTCTGCTCAAGACGAGCTTTTGGAGGTTCTTATTCCGTTCAGCAGGGGAGACCTGGTTTCTCTTGCGCACCAACGTTGTTCTATCCTCAACGAGGACTATACGGCGGACGGTACCAGGCTTGTCTTGCGAGCGGGGCGGCAGGCAGCAGCTGTGCTCAAGCCGTTTTTATGTGACGCTAGATAACTTTCCTTAGAACGGCAACGACTTTCCCGGCTATGGCGCAGTCGCGCGTGATGATCGGATCCATCGTAGAGTTCTCTGGCTGAAGGCGTATATGATCGCTTTCTTTATAGAAGCGTTTGACGGTTGCGCCATCGTCGATGATAGCAACGACGATTTCGCCATTGCGTGCAACTTGCTGCTGCTTGACCACTACATAATCACCGTCATTGATGCCCGCTTCGATCATGGAATCACCATGCACTGAAAGTATGAACGAGGCCGAATCGCCAACGAGCTCCGTTGGTAACGACATAGATGCCTCTATGTTCTGCTCGGCGAGTATAGGCTCACCGGCAGCAACGTTACCAATGAGCGGAAGCTCGAGGTTGCTTCCGGAGCCTTCGGCGCCATACGTTTCGGGTTGTTGACGCTTTGATACGAGGGATATAGAACGTGACTTACGCTGATCGCGCTCTATATATCCCTTTTCCTCTAGGGTTTTCAGATGCACATGAACGGTTGAAGGGGATGAAAGCTGCACGGCTTCCGCTATTTCGCGCACAGTTGGACCAAATCCCTTTTGGTTGATATAAGACTCGATGAAATCATAGACGCTTTGCTGTCGGGCTGTAAGAGGCTTGGACATTGCGACCACCTTAAGATAAATGCGAACATCTGTTTGTATTTTTATTGACAGGAACGTATGTTCGATTTACAGTATACACGAACAAAGGTTCTATGCAAGGAGGTCTAAGATGGCAAAAGGGAAGATCGAATACCGTGTTTCGGGCTCAGCGGCACTCAAGCCAGAGTACATCTCCGAAGAAAAATGCCCTGCTTCGATCATTGATTTCAATGCCGTCCGAACGCAGTCGAAGGTAAACACCCATCAACCAGGCCCCAAGCTTCCTCATCAACCTTGGCTGTCCGATGAACCTCGATATGTTCGCTTTGCAGAAACGCTTAAGAATGCGTTTATCCGTCCTGGCAGCCATACGGCCGCTGAGTCTTCCGAGGCCGCCAAAGC
>CAVBOO010000165.1:0-3292 GCA_963597045.1 bacterium
GCCTTGCCGCCCGTCTTGCGCGCGCCGCTCTCGATGATGTCGGGGTAGATGGTGCCCTGCGCCAGGTACTTAACGGGCTTGCCGTCGGTCTCGAGCTGTTGCGCAACGGCGAAGAATTCTTTCCAGAACTGCGTGCCGATGATGCGACGCTTTTCCTCGGGCTCGGTCACGCCGTCAAGCAGCTGCGCATAGCGATCCTCGGCGTGCACATGGATGAAGTCCACGTCGAATTGTTTGGTGAAAACTTCCTCAACCTGCTCGGGCTCGTTCTTGCGCAGCAATCCATGGTTGATGAACACGCAGGTCATCTGCTTGCCGATGGCACGTGCACCCAGCGCGGCGACGACGCTCGAATCCACGCCGCCGGAAAGCGCCAAAATCACGCGATCGTCGCCCACCTTGGCGCGGAAATCGGCGGTCATGGTTTCCACCAAGTTGTCCATGGTCCAGCTGGCCTCAAGACCGCATACCTTGAACAGGAAGTTCTTCAGCATCTGCTGGCCGTACTCGGAATGCTTGACCTCGGGGTGGAACTGCGTGGTGTAGATCTTGCGCTCGGCGCACTCCATGGCGGCCACGGGGCACACGTCGGTGCTTGCGGTGACGGTGAAGCCCGCGGGCACTTCGGACACGGCGTCGCGGTGGCTCATCCACACGGTCTGGGCTTCAGGGGTGCCTTCGAAAAGCGCGCCCTGGGCCACATGCAGCTCGGCCGGGCCGTACTCGCCCTTCTCGGTGTGGCCAACGGTGCCGCCAAGTTCCACGGCAATGGTCTGGTGCCCATAGCAAAAGCCCAAAATCGGCAAGCCGAGCTCCAGCACCTTGGGGTCGATCTTCGGCGCATCATCTGCGTAAACGCTTGCCGGGCCGCCCGACAGGATGATGGCGGAAGGCTTGGCCTCCATGATCTCTTCAGCCAAGGCATCGCAGGGCAGGATTTCAGAGTAGACGTTAAGGTCGCGCACGCGTCGCGCGATAAGCTGGCCGTACTGAGCGCCAAAATCAAGGACGATGACCTTCTGCGTTGTGTCGGATGAAGCCGCCATGGTACTCCTTGGATCGTTGTTTTCGGATAATTGCCTATGATAGCGCAAGGGCATTTACCAAAGCTCATTTACTTCGTCATGATTATGTGGAAGAAGAGCCTTCGGTGGGCGCACCGGCGCGTCGGTTGCTACAATGACTCTCCAACTCTCAAGCGACAGGAGCATTTGCACCCTATGGACATTTCAGTGATCGTTGAATTTTTGAAGGCATTCCTCTTCGGCATCGTGGAGGGCATCACCGAATGGCTCCCCATCTCCTCAACGGGCCACATGATGCTCCTCAATCAGTTCGTCAACCTGGATGTCTCGCCTGCGTTCTACGACGTGTTCCTGGTCGTTATTCAGCTGGGCGCCATCATGGCGGTGCTCATCTTGTACTTCCATAAGCTCAACCCCTTCTCCCATAAAAAGTCCGCCGAGCAGAAAAAGCTCACCTGGGGCATTTGGGGCAAGGTCGTTGTCGGCTCCATCCCTGCGGCCATCATCGGCCTCGCCTTCGACAATTGGATGGAGGAGCACGTTACCAACAACTCCGATATCGCCTACATCGTGGTCGCGTGCGCGCTCATTTTCTACGGCATCCTGTTCATCGTCATCGAGCTGAACAATCGCCGTCGTCTGCGCCAACTTAAAGAGGGGGCCGCTCTGGGCGGCTCCGGCGTCGATGGGGGAGTGCTCGATGCTTCCGGCGCGCCTAAGAGCCAGGCCAAGCCCAGCTCCAAGGCCTTCCACGGCAAGCATAGCCCCGAGGCGGTTGAGGCCATGACGGGCGGCATCACCGCCGCGTTCGAGGCGGCAAGCGCCGAGCAGAAGGCCGAGCGCCCCTTCGACCCTTACGTGGACATCGCCGACGATCCCGACGACGCGTCCAATGCCGTGTCCAAGGTCACCAACTTCGGCGAGCTTGGCTTTGGGCGGGCCTTCGTCATCGGCATCTTCCAGGCGTTGGCCATCGTTCCCGGAACCAGCCGCTCCGGCTCTATCATCATCGGCTCCATGCTTTTGGGCTGCTCGCGCACCGTGGCAACCGAGTTCGCCTTCTTCCTGGCCATCCCCATCATGTTCGGCTGGAGCCTTCTTAAGTTCTTCAAACATGGTTTTGCTTACAGCGGCCTTGAGTGGGCGATCTTCGCCATCGGCATCGTCACGGCCTTCGTCGTTTCGATCCTCTCAATCAAGTTCCTTATGAGCTACATCAAGAAGAACGACTTCACGGCCTTCGGCGTGTACCGCATCGTGCTCGGCGCGCTGGTGCTGCTGTTCTTTGGCGGTCAGGCAGCGGGCTGGTTCCTGCTCTAGGCTGTTGGCCTGGCTGCTCGCCCCGCCAGCCCGGTCTGTCGCTTGGGCTGGTCCGTTGGCTAGCGTGGCCTGCCGTCCTGTCGGCTGGCCCGACGCGGCGTTCTTTTAGCTTGGAGTCTCATCAAGCATCCCGCTAGAGGGCTTTTCAATATAAAGAAGCCGTGCCGCACTTTCTGCGTCGCTTCCTTGGCGCTTGGATGATAATGGTGAAGCCCCGTTGCTGCGGGGCTTTGTTTTCGTGATTTTGGAAGGTTTCCTCTATGCCCATCGATTTGGATAGCCTTAACCCTGCGCAAAAGGAAGCGTGCCTATGCACCGAAGGCCCCTTGCTCGTTTTGGCGGGCGCGGGTTCCGGCAAAACGCGCGTGCTCACCCATAGGATTGCCCATCTGGTTGAAGATTTGAACGTGGCGCCTTGGGAGATAATGGCGATCACCTTCACCAACAAGGCCGCCGCCGAGATGCGCGAGCGTTTGGGATCCCTGATCGGCGCCTATGCACGCGGCATGTGGGTGTCCACCTTCCATAGCATGTGCGTGCGAATCCTTCGAAGCGACTGCGAGCGCTTGGGCTTTCAGAAGGGCTTCACGATCCTAGATGACGATGATCAAAAGCGCATGGTCAAGCAGATCATGGCCGAGCTTAACATCGACGAGCGCCGTTATCCCGAGCGTGCGCTTCGCAACAAGATTTCCGCGCTGAAAAACGACCTGGTTACCGCCGAAGCTTACGAGGACAAGGCCGATGACCCAATGGCCAAAACAGTCGCGCGCGTCTATGTGCGCCTGCAGGAGCGCGCGAAGTCCCAGAATGCCATGGACTTCGACGACCTGCTTTTGTATACCCACTTGCTTTTCAAGTACCACCCCGATGTGCTTGAAGCCTACCAAAGGCGTTTCAAGTATTTGCTGGTAGACGAGTATCAGGACACCAACCATGCCCAGTAC
>CAVBOO010000166.1:0-3288 GCA_963597045.1 bacterium
CCATAGCGACGCCCCGCCTTGATGAGCTGATGCCCCCACTCTATACGGGTCCATCGCCGTATAGAGTGGGGGCATCAGCTCATCAAGGCGGGGCGTCGCTATGGCGACAAGCCCATGAGCGCGAAAAAGGAGCGCGCGCTTGCGCAAACCAAACGTTTCGAAAAATCGTTTGGATCCAAGGCTGTTGCCAAATTCCTTTTCAACCGTATGAAAAAGGACAAATCAGGAAGCAAGCTTTACGCCTACGATGCGCCTGCTGGCTTGATAGCCATCGACGCAAGCAGCATCGACAAGGCGAGCTATGCCAAGTTCGACAAGATGGAGCTGCCTTATCCGTACAAGTTGGATGCTTACGTGGAAGCATGGTGCGGCGCGCCCTGGGACAAGCTTGATAAGGAAAATTGGCAGCCTGGCCGCGCCAACAGGATCAAGTGCATCTCTTCGCCCGAAGTCGGCTACGAGCGCATGCTTGCTCTTTTCAAAAAGAATGGAGTCGATTACCGGGAAACCCAGGCTATGGCTAACGAGTTTTTCCATTGGCAGTGCAAGGAATTAACGCCGCAGGAGCGCATCGTCAACCGCGATTACGCCCGTGCCCGCCTAAGTCGCGATCGTATCGATATGTACGTTTATTTAAGCGAGCGCGACGATGAGCTGGGAGAGGCCTACGCCGCAAACGACGTTGAGCGTTTGCGGGGGATCCTTGAAGAGTATGGCTATCTTGACCGTACCGAGCGCTTCTACAGGAATCATGGTCTAGGTTTATTCGCCACGCCCAAGATTTTCCAGTATGCTACAAAGGTTTGGGAATCCGAGGAACGCCCGGAATTTGCCCAAATGGTGCTTAATTGCGTGCCGGAACGCCATAAGAATGTGGATGTCGCTGAATATCTGGCCCAGTACCCACGCTATTAAGCGCTTTAAGTGCCATGAAACCTCAAAGGAGCGCACCTGCGATTGCGCGGGGGTGAACGTCCAGCTCCTAAAGCTCCTGGGCAGATGCTTGCTTTGCGAGCGGAAGCCTGGGGAGGCAGGGCTTTGGCAAAAACAACAACGAAAGAGATTTTCACTACATGACTGACTTTGAAAGCCTTGGCCTAAGTGCGCAAACGCTTAAGGCCGTTGACCTTTTGGGCTACGAGAGCCCTACGCCCATTCAGCAAAAGGCCATCCCCTGCGCTCTTGCGGGGCAAGACCTTATCGCGGGTGCCCAAACCGGCACCGGCAAAACGGCGGCCTTCTGCCTGCCCTGCCTGGACCAGCTCCCGCACGCGCGGAAGAACTGCGGCCCCTTGATGCTCGTCATCACCCCGACGCGCGAGCTTGCCGACCAGATCACCGAAGTATGCTCGACCATCTCCCAGGCAACGAAGCACAAGATCACCACCGTTGTCGGTGGCGTGAGCTACAACCCTCAGCGCGAGGCCTTGAAGCGCGGCACCGACGTGCTCATTGCCACCCCCGGTCGCTTGGAAGACCTTATCGGTCAGGGCGCCGCGAACCTTGATCAGGTGCAGGTACTCGTCTTGGACGAGGCTGATCGCATGCTCGACATGGGCTTCTTGCCTGCCATCAAGCGCATCGTGGGGGAGTGCACCGCCGAGCATCAGACCCTGCTCTTCAGCGCCACCATCGACAAGCAGGTTGAAAAGGTTGCGCAGAGCATGCTCAAGGATCCGCAAAAGGTGGAGGTTGCTCGCCGTGGCGAAACCGCCAAGACCGTGGAGCAGTTCATCGTGCGCATCTCGCATGCTGCAAAGCCCTCTGCCCTTAAGGCCGTGCTCGACGAGAACGGGGCCAAGCGTGTGATCGTCTTTGCTCGCACGCGCCATCGTGCAGATGCCTGCTCGCGTCGTCTTCGCCGCGCTGGCTATAAGACGGGCGTTATCCATTCCGACCGCTCCCAGAACCAAAGGCGCCGCGCGCTTGATGCCTTCGATAAAGGTCAGATCAACGTCCTGGTTGCAACCGACGTGCTTGCCCGCGGCATCGACATCGATCAGGTTGATTACGTGGTCAACTACGATCTGCCCACCCAGCCCGAGGATTACGTGCATCGCATCGGCCGCACCGGTCGCGCAGGCGCCAAGGGCTTTGCGGTTTCCCTGGTGAATCCCGAGGTGGAGGGCGACCTTAAGGCAATCCAAAAGCTTATCAAGCGCGATATTCCCGAAATGGAGCTTAAGACTCTGGACAGGGAGCAAGTTGAGGCGGACGCCGAGGCGCGCAGCGCGCAGTTGCAGGCTCGTCGAAGTAAGGATCCCGAGGTTCAGGCGGCGGTTAAAGAGCTTGCCAAGGAAAAATCAAAGCAGCGCAAAAAGGCAGCCAAGCAGGCCCAGGAATCCAAGCCGGAGCGGAGCCAGAAGCAGGGTGGCGGCAAGCGCAAAGCGAGTGCCCAGCCCAAGCCCAAGGGCAAGTCCGGCAACGGCGGCCAGGGTAAGAACGCCAAGGGCGGGAAGGCTCAGGCTCAGGGCGCAAGGTCAGTAAAGTCTTCCGGCTTCAACGACGCGCAAAGCTTCAAGAAGGGCCGCAAGTCAAAGGCGGGCTTCAAGGCGAAGAACCGCGGCGGCGTAAAGTCGAAATCCGCTCAGCCGAAATCGCAGATTAAGACCTATACGCATCAGAAGGATGCGTCGCGTCCTCGCCCCGGCAGGTTCTCCTCCGGCTTGCGCTAGTATGCGGCAGCCTGCCTCGTAAGCGATCGTGGTTTTACAGGTAGCTCACCGTCTCGGAGAGATCCTTGCGCTTGCTGTGGTTGGGCAAAGGCCCCGTTCCTTCGGCGGCGTAGCCCAAGTCCAGAAGCATCAAGACCTCCTCGTTTTCGGGAAGCCCCAGTTTCTCGCTTGCTTCGGCCGGCTTGAAGAAGTTGATCCAGCAGCTATCGACGCCCACGCTTGCCGCGGCGAGCATCATATGCGTTGCGACGATGGATGCGTCTTCGGCGCCTGAGGTGTGCTCACCATCGGGGAAGGTGAACATATCTTCCTTGTTGAAGGCCACGACGAGCACGGTGGGCGCGTTGTAGCGGCAGGGCGTGATCTCGTCGATGGCTGCGAGTTTCTCGGGGCTTTGCACCACGTAAACATGATGTTCCTGCAAGTTCTTCGCAGTTGGGGCAGCCTGTCCTGCGGCCAAGATGGCTTCAAGCTGAGTGGGCTCTATCTGCTTGCCGTCGTACTTCTTGCAGGAATAGCGTTTGCGCGCGAGTTCCAAAAAATCCATAGCCAATCCTTTGCTTCGTGGGTTTGCTTGTTTAAGGGGATTATCCCACTTTAGCGCGCCATCGAG
>CAVBOO010000167.1:0-3257 GCA_963597045.1 bacterium
CGTCTGCTTTCCGCCGTCGACCGTAAAAAGGCTAACAAGTAGAAAGCCTGCTTGAGCGCTGGTGTTTGATAGGTGCCGTCGCTTTTGAGTTGAACTTGGGTTGAACTCCGTTCGACCTCGAGAGGCTTTCGGCGCTTAAGTGTGAAAAATCGCCGTTTCAACGCTGAACTTCATATGATTTTCGGAAACAACCTCGGTTAATCCCGAGGTTGTTTCTTTTACTCAACAAACCGGATACATGGGTGAATTGTGCAGAACTGAAATAATGCGAGTTCGCGCTATGAAACTTGTGCAACAATGCGTGGGCATATTAAATAAATGTCGGAAAAGGGACCTGGATGAAAAATACCAAGCTCGTAACTAAGCTCGCAGCGCTTGGATTGTCAGCTGCCTGCTGTTTCGCTATCGCTGGCTGCAGCGCGCAGAATTACGGTTACACCGGTGGAGTCGCCGCTACGGTTAAGGCTTCCGATGCTTCTGAGGCAACTGAAATCGCTGAGGACACCGTTACCAAATACATCCAGGATTTCAGGACTTCTTCAAATATCACCAGCGATGATTCCTGGGGCGAATGGCTCAACACCAACAGCTACGACCCTTCTTCCGTGCGCACGCAGGTGATTGAGCATTACGAGGAAAATGAGCTTGTGAAGCAGGCTTGCCAGGCCAAGAACATCACCGTCGAGGATTCCGAGGTTGACGAAAAAGTCTCAGAGATGAAGGCCAACTACGATTCCGACGAGGCATGGCAGGAGGCTTTGTCCAACGCCGGCACTTCCGAGGATTTGTATCGCGAGTCGGTTCAGATCGGCCTGCTTACCAACAAGCTTAAGGAAAACGTCGTCGGCGAAGTCAAGGTCAAGGATTCCAAGTTGCTTAAGCAGCTGAAGACTTATGCCAGCTACCTCGATGGCGCCAAGCGTTCGTCCCATATCCTCTTCTCTTCCGACGACAAGGCAACTGCCAAGAAGGTTCTGAAGAAGATCAACTCCGGCAAGATCTCGTTCGAGAAGGCCGCCAAGAAATATTCCACCGACAGCTCCAGCGCTTCGAACGGCGGCGATGTTGGTTGGGACAAGATCAACAACTTCGTGACCGAGTACACCGATGCCCTGGATAAGCTTAAAAAAGGTCAGGTTTCCAAGCTGGTGAAGAGTGATTACGGTTATCACATCATCAAGTGCACCGATGAGTTCAGCCCCACTGGCAACGAGACCAAGGTTTCCCAGTACCCTGATGCGATTGCCGACTACGTCAAGTCCATCGTGAAATCCAACACCGAGGACGAAAAGTACAACAAGTGGTACGAAAAGTACAAAGAGCAGGCCGAGATCACGGTTAACGATATGCCCGAGAACGTGCCTTACAACTTGGATATGACCAAATATCAGAGCTCCGACTCGGATAGCTCCGACGATTCCAGCAGCTCGGATGATTCCAGCTCCGATGATTCAAGCAGCTCCAGCGATGACTCTTCGAGCGACTCGAGTGACGATTCGTCCAGTGATTCTTCGAGCGATGGCAGCTCGGATGATTCCTCCGATTCGTCCGATGATTCAAGCTCGGATTCCAGTAAATAGACCAAGCACAAATTCAATGTGATGGAATAAACGGAAGGGCTGCAAAGGCGGCCCTTCCGTTCTTTAGTGAAAGAAGTTCCCATGTCCGGTGATTCTGCAGCCCCCTTTTTGAAGATTCACAATGCTGTTGTGCGACGTGACGGCCGTGCAATCCTGAATATCGATGATTTCGAGTTGGCAGAGGGCGAGAACATTGCGCTTATCGGCCCAAATGGAGCAGGCAAATCCACCTTCGTTAAATTGATCACGCGCGAGGTTTTGCCCTTATGGCGCGAGGAGCCCCCCGTTCTTTACCGCGGCAACGCGCGCGCTACTCTTGGCGAAACGAAAAAGGATTTAGGCGTTGTTTCGTCGAGTATGCAAAGCCAGATCACCGTTCACCTTCCGGTTATCGAGATTGTGGTTGGCGGCCTGTTCGGTGCGCTCGGCATCCCTAACCACTGTACCGCCTCGCCCGAGTCCTTCGAACTTGCCGAACAGGCTTTGGCTCAAGTGGGGATGCTCGAGTACAAAGATCGCGATGTGATGACTCTTTCCACTGGTCAATCGCGCCGTGTTCTTATTGCTCGCGCGCTCATCCATAACCCGAAGGTGCTGGTTTTCGACGAGCCTACCTCGGGCCTTGACCCTGAGGGCATGTATTACGTGCGTCGCACCATGCGCGACCTGGTTGCCAAAGGCACTTCCATCATTTTGGTGACTCATTATCCCGAAGACATCATCCCCGAGATCGACCGTGTTATGGCCATTAAGAGTGCGCATGTTTTTGCTGATGGGAAGAAGTCCGAAGTGCTCACAACCGAGCGAATGACCGAGCTTTTCGAGGTGCCTTTGAAAATTTTGTCTCAAGGAGACTATTTCTCGCTTGTTAGCCAATATTAATTTGTGTATACTCTCGTATCGCACTTGAAAAAGTGTAGCCGATGGAGAGATGTCCGAGTCTGGCTGAAGGAGCACGATTGGAAATCGTGTGTGCCCCATAAGGGTACCTGGGGTTCGAATCCCCATCTCTCCGCCACATATTTCACCCGCAAGGGTTTTTGCTATAGCGGGAAACCGCAAGGGGAACGCTCGGAAGGGCGTTTTTCCGTATAAAGGGGTAAAACCCCATTTGGAAGGATGGCAGAGCGGCTGAATGCGGCGGTCTCGAAAACCGTTATGCCGGTATTCCCGGCATCGAGGGTTCAAATCCCTCTCCTTCCGCCACGAGTAACTAACCAGGAACCTAAAGGTTTCTGGTTATTTCTTTTTACTGCACTAAGATGTGGGCGTTTGGACATGTGTGAGAAAGGATTGTGCATGGCTGATCGACTGGTTGACCCTAAAAACAACGAATACACAGGCGCCGATCCTGTGCTTTTGGCTCTTGCGAAGGCGGCGCTCGATGAAGCTGCCGACAAATTGATCGCAGGCGAGGCCGTTGTTCCCTTCACTGCTTTGGCGGTTAAAGAAAATCTGTTCATAGAAACCCACGAGCGTTCTAGCGCCGAGGAAACCTATGATGCTGCTCGCGCCGAGGTTCAGGGCGCCCGCGGTGCAACGGGTTACGCATTCTGCTACGACGGCGAGCTCGACACCAACAAGGGTAAAATCGATTGCCTGCTTGCCGAATGTGGTTTGCCGGGCGAGGACGAGGGCATCACCTTCGGCTACATCTATGACGATGACGGAATATAT
>CAVBOO010000168.1:0-3236 GCA_963597045.1 bacterium
CTCCTCGTCGACGTGCAGGCGGCCTGCCGTGTCGACGATAACCACATCATGCATGGTGTCGATTGCCTGCTGAACGCCCTCTTCAGCGATCTGAACGGGATCCTTGCCGTCACCGCGGTAGAAACCCGCTCCGATTTCGCCAGCCAGGGTTTCCAGCTGGTCGGCAGCGGCGGGGCGATAAACGTCGCAAGCGCACAGTAAGGGACGATGATTCTTCTGCTTGAGCAGGTAGGCAAGCTTGGCCGAGGCCGTGGTTTTACCGGAACCCTGCAGGCCAACCATCATGATGACGTTGGGAATGCGACTGGAAAGCGTAAGCTTGGCATCGGTTTGACCCAGAAGACCAGTCAGCTCCTCCATGACGATCTTGATGACATTTTGGGAGGGGTTGAGCGATTCCAGCGTCTCGGCGGTAAGGCAGCGCTCCTTGCATTTCGCAATAAAGGCTTTGACCACCTTGAAGTTGACATCGGCCTCGAGCAAGGCCATGCGGACTTCCTTCATGGCCGCGTTGATGTCTTCCTCGGTCAGACGACCCTTGCTGCGCATGCCGCCGAAAATGCCTTGAAGTTTCTCTGAAAGATTCTCAAACATTCCTACTCCGAACAACCATCGCCTAAAACTTTGCTTGAGCGTAGAGCAAGCAGCTTAGACTGTGATGAAATCTGAACTGGGCACTGGTGCTGCCCTTAGCGCCTACAGACCTTGCGGCCACCAATCGCGTAAACGCTTTTTCGCGGGCTTTTCCACGGTCTTCGCTTGGGTTAAATCGGGTACTTCCCTTGCGGCGGAAGAATCCGACGCCAAAGACTCCTTGGCGGCTTCCCCTGAAACACCCTGCGTTGCATCTTCCTCGGTCTTGCAAGAGGAGGATACCGGTTCGCCCGAGCGCGCTTCCCCACCCTCGTCGGACGCCTCGGAAGCGATGGCGGCATTTGCAACTTCGTCGCCAGACGGAGATGAATCGTCGGAAGAAGAGCCGGCTGACTCGTCTTCGGAAGCAGCTTCAACAGCAGCCTCGGGTTCCTCCGATTCGCGATCGTCCAGCTCGCCGATCAGGGCATGGGCAAAATCATGGGCGTCGAAATCGTCTAGGTCTTCCAAGCCCTCGCCGACGCCGATCTTGTAAATGGGCAATCCCAGCTCATGGCTCACCGCAACCGCGATACCGCCCTTGGCGGTGCCGTCGAGCTTGGTGACGATCAGGCCGTCGAGCGCAAGAGCTTTGTTGAACTCGCGCGCCTGCTGAAGCCCGTTTTGACCGGTGGTCGCATCGATCACCAGAAGCGTGGTCACAGGAATCTGCGAGCGCTTGCGCACCACGTTAACCACTTTCTCAAGCTCGCGCATCAGGTCATCGGAAGTGTGCAGACGACCCGCCGTGTCGATGAGCACCAGCTCGGAGCCTAGCTCCTCGGCACGCTCAATGGTTTCGTAACAGACGCTCGCAGGGTCGCTGCCACGCTCGCGCGTGACCATCTCGACCCCGGCACGCTCGCTCCATACCTCAAGCTGCTCGATGGCAGCAGCCCTAAAGGTGTCGCCGCTACCCAGCAGGACCTTCTTGCCTGCCTGGGTATAACGCGCAGCAAGCTTGCCGACCGTGGTGGTTTTGCCCGTACCGTTGATGCCGACGAACAAAACCACGCGGGGCAGTTCGTCGAACACATCTACCTCAGGTTCCGTGAAGCTTGCGGCGACCTCGTCCACCAAAAGGTCAAGAACATCCCAGCCGTCCGACAAAGCCTTGCGTGTGGCAAGGTCGCGCAGGTTCTCGATGATATCGTCGGTAGCTTGCGCACCCAGATCCGACAAGATAAGGGCCTCTTCAAGATCGTCCCAGAAGTCATCGTCAACATCCGGGCCGCGATCCATCATGATGTTCATGCGCTCCTTGAAGGAAGCGTTGGAGGCGCCCAGGCCTTTCTTGATTCGATCGAAGAACCCCATCATCCCTCCTTGGATGCGGCGATAGCTGCTTCAAGTTTTTGGCTGATGACTTTAGTGATGCCATCGGCCTGCATCGATACACCATACAGGATATCAGCGGATTCCATGGTACGACGCTGGTGGGTGATCATTATGAGCTGCGTGTCTTTGCGTACACGCTGCAAGTAGGCAATCAGGCGGCGCAGGTTGGTATCGTCGAGCGCCGCTTCCACCTCGTCCAAGATATAGAAGGGCGTGCGGCGGATGCCATACACCGCGAAGAGCAAGGCCATGGCAGTCATCGACTTCTCGCCGCCCGACAAAAGCGACATCTTGCGCACGCGCTTGCCCACCGGCTGCGCGTTCACATCGACACCCGTGTTCTCCAAATCGTCGGGATCCACAAGCGAAAGATGCGCTTGGCCGCCAGGGAACAAGGTAGCGAAAATCTGCGCGAAATTATCGTTCACCTGGTTAAAGGTATTCAGGAAGTCGTCGCGCATGCGCTCGTCGATGACGCTGGTGATGCGCACGAGCGAAGAGCGGGCGGCGCGCATATCGGCCAGCTGTCCGGAAAGATAGCTGTGACGTTTGCTGATTTCCTCGAATTCCTTGGCGGCATCGGGATTGATGGTGCCCAAATTCTTTATGCGTCGCTCCAAGCTTTCCGCTGCGGCCTTGGCCTCCTCGCGGGAAGCAAGGGACTCGCGCTTAAGAGCGGTTTCCAGCGAAATCGAGTGCTCCTCGGTGATGGCTTTGGCGGCTCCATCGACACGCACCTCAAGACGACCCTTCTCAATGCGCAGCTCGGAAACCTGAGCGTTGATCGCATCGTAGGAATCGTGGGCCTGGCGCATCGCCTGCGTAGCCGATGCCACCTTACCGCTCAAGCCGCTTGAGGCTTGCTGTTCAGCGGCGTTTCGCTCTTCGAGCTTAAGAACCAAAACGCTGGCGCAGTCGGCCAAGCGACCCAGCACGGAAAGCAAAGGATCGATGCGCTTCGATGCCAATTTGGTTGTTGAAATGAGCCCTTGGCCTTCGTCGTTTCGACGAAGAAGATCCTTCACCTCGGACTCACGCGTTTGAAGCATTCGCTCGGCGTAAGCCGCGCGCTCACTCAAGCGGGCGAGGTCCAGGCGAGCATCGCTTAAACGTTGGGAAAGCTCAAGCACCTGCTTTTGCAAGGGGTTCACGCGCGTTTCCAGCTCGGCGATCTCGGCCTTATTCTTCTTCAGGCTCTCGGCAAGCTCAAGAGATTGGCTGGCGAGCGTGTCGGTGCGGGGGCGAGCATCGGTAAGGGCATCCTG
>CAVBOO010000169.1:0-3210 GCA_963597045.1 bacterium
GGACCCTTTCGACATTCGGCAACAGCTTTGACACCTGGTTCAGCGAGCGCTCTCTTTTCGTTCCCAACGAAGAGGGTAAGACCAAGCAGCAACTTGCCTTCGAGGCTATGGATGCTAAGGGCCTGCTTTATGAATCCGAGGGTGCTACCTTCTTCCGCTCCACTGATTTTGGCGACGACAAGGATCGCGTTCTTATCAAAGCGAATGGTGAGCTCACTTATTTCATGAGCGATGTTGCCTACCACTACGACAAGATGCAGCGCGGCTACACCCACCTTATCGACATTTGGGGTGCCGACCATCACGGTTACATTCCTCGTTGCATGGCCATGATGGCCGCATGGGGATACCCTGGCGCGCTTGAGGTCATGCTTGGTCAGCTGGTCAACCTTTTGCGCGGCGGTCAACCTGTTCGCATGTCTAAGCGCACGGGCGAGATGGTTACTTTCCAAGAGCTCATCGATGAGGTGGGCGTTGATGCCACCCGCTACCTCATGCTCTCCAAGTCGGCTGATCAGTCCATCGATTTCGACATCGAGGTGGCCAAAAAGCAAGATTCCAGCAATCCTGTTTATTACGTGCAGTACGCGCACGCGCGCATCTGTTCCATTCTGCGCAAGGCTGCGCAGAGCGAGAACCAGGATACCGATGCGGTGGTTGCCGTCCTTGCCCTGGACGACGCCGATCTTTCCTTGCTTACGCATGAGTCAGAGCTTGCTCTTATGAAGAAGATTGCCGACTTCGCCGATTTGGTTGCAGGCGCTGCACGTGATCGCGCTGCTTTCCGTCTGACGCATTATGCGCAGGCATTGGCTTCCCTGTTCCATGGCTTCTACACCAACTGCCACGTTATCGTTGACGACAAGGAGCTTATGCGAGCGCGCCTGGCTTTGTGCGACGCGGTTCGCATCAATCTTGCGCAAACCTTGGATCTGCTTGGCGTGAGCGCACCCTCTCATATGTAGCCTTAATGAGGACTCTCGTTTCGTTACGCTCCGGCAATCTCTTTGTATAATCAGGCTGCTGATTATCTACTGAAAGGGAGATCTACCGATGAATTACGCCGAGAGAGTGATCACCGATGTTAAGGCGAAAAACCCGGAGCAGCCTGAGTTCATTCAGGCTGTTACCGAGGTTCTTACCTCGATTCAGCCTGTGCTCGACCGTCATCCTGAATACGAGAAGGCGGCACTGCTTGAGCGCTTGGTCATCCCCGAGCGCATCATCATGTTCCCTGTTCCTTGGGTGGATGACAAAGGGACGGTGCATGTGAACAAGGGTCTGCGCGTGCAGTTCAATTCTGCCATCGGCCCCTACAAGGGTGGCTTGCGTCTGGATCCGACGGTCAACTTGAGCGTTATCAAGTTCCTTGGTTTTGAGCAGATTTTCAAGAACTCCCTTACTACGCTTCCCATGGGCGGAGGCAAGGGTGGAGCCGACTTCGACCCTAAGGGCAAGTCCGACCTTGAGATCATGCGTTTCTGCCAATCTTTCATGACGCAGCTTTGGAAGCATATCGGCCCCAATACCGACGTCCCCGCAGGCGACATCGGTACCGGCGGCCGCGAAATCGGTTATATGTTTGGTCAGTACAAAAAACTGTCCAACACCTTCACGGGTGTCCTTACCGGTAAGGGCATCACTTTCGGTGGCTCGCTTGCACGCACCGAGGCCACGGGATACGGCCTGGTGTACTTGGTTGCCGAGCATCTTAAGTGCCAGGGTGACACCTTCGATGGGAAGGTCGTTACCGTCCACGGCTCGGGCAACGTTGCCATCTACGCCATCGAGAAGGCTCAGCAGCTTGGCGGCAAGGTCGTAACCTGCTCCGACCGTACCGGTTGGATTTACGACGCCGAGGGTATCGACCTTGATCTTCTGAAACAGATTAAGGAAGTCGAGCGCGCCACGCTTAAGGAATACGCCGAGCGCAAGCTGAGCGCCGAATACCATGCGGGCGATGCTTCGGGCGTGTGGGCGGTTCCCTGCAACATCGCGCTTCCTTGCGCCACTCAGAATACCCTTGATGTTAAGGATGTAGAGATTCTGGTTAAGAACGGCTGCTTGGTTGTGGCCGAGGGTGCCAATATGCCCACCACGCTTGAGGCTACCAAGTACTTGCAGCGGCATGGCGTTGCCTTCTTCCCAGGCAAGGCTGCCAACGCCGGTGGCGTTGCTGTTTCCGGTTTGGAAATGTCGCAGAACTCTTTCCGCGTGATGAGCTCCTTTGAGCAGGTTGACGAGCATCTGCAGACGATCATGTGCAGCATCTATCATGCGGCCGACGATGCCGCTAAGAAATATGGCCTTGAGGGCGACTACGTTGCCGGTGCCAACATCGCAGGCTTCGAGAAGGTTGCCACCGCGATGATGGCCGAGGGCATCATTTAGTTCGAGCTTTGGCTCGGCGGGTCTTGCGCCCGTGCTTGCTTTGCTTGTGCGGTTAAGTTCGCTTTCGTGCTTTGTTGCTTCCTTTAACCGCTAGCCGTGTTATCAAGACGATTAAAAAAGAGGAACCCTTTCCGGGTTCCTCTTTTCGTAGATGTCGCGTATTTTACATTCACTTGCTTTCGCGCCAAGGTGGAGCGGAGCAAGCCTAGGTAGTGGCTCAGGGCGCCGATGGACTTAGCGGCAGCGCCGGAATTTGAAAGGGGAGCTGAATCGATGCTTACCAACAAAGCAACACGCGGTATCGTTTGTGCGGCTTTGGGAGGCATTTTCTGGGGCTTTTCAGGCGCTTGCGGGCAGTTCCTCTTCAATTGGTATTCGGTTGATCCACTTTGGATTTCGGCAGTGCGCATGATGGGCGCTGCCCCGATCCTTATGCTTTTGTGCCTTGCACGCTCTTCCTGGCGTTCTTCCTTAGTGGGCATTTGGAAGAAGCCCAAGGACGTGCTTCAGCTGATTCTCAGCACGATTTTCGGCATGTGCTTCGTTCAGATTGCCTATCTTGTTGCCATTAGTTATTCCAACGCTGCTACCGCCACCGTGCTGCAATACGCTGGCCCCGTCATGGTCGTATTGGTGGTGTGCTTGCTTGGTCGGCGCGCGCCTACGCTCAAGGAAGTGCTTGCCATGGTCTCCGTCGTTCTTGGCGTGTTTATTCTGGCTACGCACGGCAACCGGGGGAATCTCGCCTTGTCGCCGGAGGGCATCATCTGGGGCTTGCTTGCAGCTGTGGGCGTTGTTTTCTACACGCTCCTTCCTTCT
>CAVBOO010000170.1:0-3201 GCA_963597045.1 bacterium
ACGTTGCGGGCGCGGGCCTCGAGGATTCGACGCTCCTCGGCCTCGCGGGCTTCGCGCTCAAGACGCTCCTTTTCACGCTCGAGCTGGGACTCCAGGCTCTCGAAAGGAGAATTGGAGATCTTGCGCGCTGCCTCGGACTTGGCCTGCTTGGCCTTCTTCTCCTCACGGCGAGCACGCTCGGCCTCGCGAGCTTCGCGCTCGGCCTCTGCGGCCGCACGGCGTTTTGCCTTCTCGGCAGCCTTCTCCGCGGCGGCCTTGGCCTTTTCCTCGGCGAGGCGCTTCGCCTCTTCCTCTTCGAGCTTGCCTGCGCGCTCCTTCTCTTCGGGCGAAAGGTTCTCGCGCGCCTTGGCCACGTTGGCCTCGCTCAAGATGCTTGCGTGGCTTTTAGCTGGGATGTTCATTTCGGCAAGGCGACTGAGCAAATCCTTGCTGCTCATGTCGAATTCCTTAGCCAGTTCATGTACGCGCATGCCGGCCATAGATTCTCCTCTTCTCCTAGTCCTCGGGGCAAAGCGTATCGAGCATCTGCCTGCCGATACGCTGGTAATCGTCGTTGGTTAGCTTGATTTTAAGGGCGGCGTTGAGCCTTTGGGTTTTGGCCGCCTTGTCAAAGCAAGCGAGGCTGCACACATAGGCACCGCGACCGTTCGCCTTTCCCGACGGATCGAAATCGACCCCACCTTCAGGGTGACGAACGATTCTAAGCAAACCGTTTTTCGCGTTGACGGTTTTGCAAACTATGCAGGTGCGCTGATGCGTTGCCATGGTTGAAACCTACTGAAGCTCAAGATCGGCATGGATGCCGCAATAAGGCTCGTTGGGACGAGCGTGGTTGCGGCAGCGGCTGCCGTCGGGGCGGACGTAGGCGCAAAGACCCTCTTCGGAGTCCTCGGTAACGTCAAGCAGGTCTTCCTCGGGGGCAACCATGGGTTCGCCGGCGAAGGAGGCGGACTTGATGTCGATATGCCAGCCGGTCAGGCGTGCAGCCAGGCGGGCGTTCTGGCCCTCCTTGCCGATGGCCAGCGAGAGCTGATCGTCGGGGACGATGACGGTGGCGTAGGATTTATCCTCGTCGACATCGACGCGGGTGACCTTAGCAGGCGAAAGAGCGTTGGCGACGTAGACCGCAGGGTCTTCGTCCCACTGGATGACGTCGACGCGCTCGTTGCGAAGGCCTTCGACGACCATGCGCACGCGAGAGCCGCGAGGGCCGACGCAGGCGCCCACGGGGTCAAGGTTACGCTCACGCGAGGCAACGGCGATCTTGGAGCGCTCGCCGGGTTCACGGGCGATGGACTTGATCTCAACCAGGCCGTCGTAGATTTCGGGCACTTCGATCTCGAACAGGCGACGGATCAAGTCGGGATGAGTGCGCGAGACGACGATGGAAGGGCGCATATGATCCCCGCGACCACGAGTGGCGTCCGTCTGTGGGTCGCGAACACCGATGATCAGCGTTTTGATGCGCTGGTTATGGCGATAGCGCTCGTTCTTAGGACGCTCGTTGAGCTCGTTGGGATACTTCTTCTGGTCGAAGTGAGGAAGCTCGGCCTCAACGCCATCGCGAATCTTGATGATGGTGAAGTCAGGTGTGCCCTGCAAAACAGTGCCGGTCACCAGGTCGCCCACGCGGTCCGAGAACTCCTCGTAAATGGACTGGCGAGCAGCCTCGCGCACGATGGAGCTGATGACGCTCTTGGCGTTCTGCGCAGCGATTCGGCTGACGTCGTTAGGGGTGACGTCGCGCTCTTCGAACTCGGTGTACTCCCCCGTTTCCTCGTCGGGCTCGCCGACGGGCACGAGTTCGTAGACGTAGATCTTGCCCGTGTGGCGATCGATGATCACGCGAGCGTCCCACTCAAGGTCGAGGATCTGCTGATAGCTTTTGGCCAAAGAGGCTTCCAAGCGCTCAATCAGGTAGAACTCGTCGATTTTACGTTCGTGAGCGAGAGCCTGAAGTGCCTCGATCAGTTCGGAACTTGCCATGATTTCCCTTCCCTTAAGAACCAAAATCAATAGTTGCGATTACGTTTGCTTTTTTGATGTCGCCATAAGGAAGCGCGATAAGCTCGCCTTCCACCTCGAGTTTCACGGAATCATCTTCGAAGCCCTGAAGGACGCCGGTCCATTTGGCGCGTCCATTGACCGGCTTCGACATGACGACGCGAGCCTTCTCGCCGACGAAGCGATTGAAGTGCTCGGGGGTTCTGAGCGGACGATCGATGCCCGGGGAGGACACTTCAAGGGTGTAGGCACCGGGAAACGGATCGAGCTCATCCATAAGTTGGTTGATCCACTCTTGCGCGCTGGCTAGCTCATCGAAGCTGATGCCGCCTTCGCAATCGATGTAGACCCTGATGGTGGGAGATTTCTTAGCACCCACGATTTCCACCGAGACGATCTCG
The DNA here is from genome assembly GCA_963597045.1 of bacterium. GTDB lineage: Bacteria > Actinomycetota > Coriobacteriia > Coriobacteriales > Eggerthellaceae > Anaerotardibacter. The sequence goes on from CAVBOO010000170.1 coordinate 2,406, forward strand.
GTATCACGTTCGTTTGCAGCTGGCTCTAGCGCCTCGAGCAGCTTTCGTTCCTTTGCTGTTAGCATGTCCCTCCTTAAAGTCTTCCCGTAAACAAAAGAAGCGGGACAAGCCCACTTCTTTCAGAAACATCGAAAGTATTGGATTCGCACCGTTTAAGATGCAAATTTTTTATATCACACTTCTTGGGTGGATGTCCACACCCGTAGGTAATTCTTGCTATATAGCTGAGCTATTGCCCCCAGAGCTTATAGGCAAGAACGATAACGGCGATTACCAAGACCACGTTCAAAGCAACCAGATAAGGCACTGGGTTGAACTTCTTGGTCTCGGGCTGGGAGTAGATCTTAGGTGCGGTATCGGAATCGAAGGCCACCTTACCGTTGTCATCGATGATTTTAGGAATCGGCATCGTCAGGTAAGGATCGCCGGTTCCAATAGTTGGGATGTCGCCCAACAAGGCATTTTCCTCGCTGGGCGACTCCACAGGTTTGGCAGGATCGATCCTCGTTCCGTCCTTGGTGATATATTGACGGGCCTTGACTGGGGGAAGCTTGGTGGTGGCGTCGGGGCCGATGGTCTCCGCATAAGCAACCATCTCGACTGCGTGGTCGATGCGCTCACGCATCTTTTCCACGGTCATGCCGCAGTTGGAGCAAGCCTCCGAGCCTTCTTCAACTTTTGTTCCGCAATCAGGGCAGTACACGTAGAACCTACTTGGACTTCTTGCTCTCAATCAGGCGGTTAAGAGCGTTGACATAAGCCTTGGCGGAGGAGACCACGATGTCGGAGTCGGCGC
>CAVBOO010000171.1:0-3193 GCA_963597045.1 bacterium
GGTTGGCTTTTGCCGGCGCGTTGCCGCCAACCAACTGCGCTTGGTGGGGGGGAGTCGCCCGACGGCCGCCTTACCGAGATGATCGAGATTCCCGGCCATCCTTACTTTGTCGCCACCCAGGCTCACCCCGAGTTCAAGAGCCGTCCCATCAAGCCCCATCCTTTGTTCGTTGGCTTGGTGAAGGCTGCCATCAAATAACCCTCGGCTTCGGCTTTGGTTGGCTTTTGCCGGCGCGTTGCCGCCAACCAACTGCGCTTGGTGGGGGGGAGTGCCGGCAGGCAAGCTTGCCCTGTTGCTGCTCGAGCCTTGAACTTAATTAACAGCTAATGATTTAGCGTGCCCCATTCCGCGATTCGACATCGTAGAATGGGGCACATGCATTATGCCCGCCAATATATCGCTTATCTGCTTGCCGAGCGCGGTTCGTCCCCGCGCACCGTCGATGCTTACACGCGCGACCTGAACCAGTACCTGGAGTTCATGGCCGAAAAAGGGATCAGCGATTCCTCCGAGATCACGCGCAACGATATCCTTGCCTACGAGCGTGCGCTTTCGAAAATGGGCCGCGCGCCCGCAACCATCAAAAGGAAGATCTCGGTTGTTAAGGGCTACCATCGCTTCATCGTCCTTGAGGGCTACGTTAAGAAGAACGCCGCTTCAAACGTCGGGCTGCCCAAGCAACCCGAGGCCCTGCCCGACATCATCTCGATAGAGAAGATGCAGGAGCTGCTCGAAAGCTGCGATATCTCCACGCCGCTTGCGCGTCGCAATCGTACTATTTTGGAAGTGCTCTACGGCTGCGGCCTGCGCGTGAGCGAACTATGCGGACTCGACCTCGATCGCGTCCTTTTAGACGAAGGGTACCTGCGCGTGATGGGCAAAGGTGCCAAGGAGCGTGTGGTCCCGCTTTCCGGATACGCGCTTACCTGGCTGTCCGCCTACATCGCTGAAGACCGCCCCCTTATCCGCTGCAGCACCACCACGCCCAACGCTGCCGTTTTCGTTAACGCGCATGGGCTCAGGATTTCCCGGCAGAGCGTTTGCAAGATCGTCGAGCGGGAAGGCTTGCACGCGGGCATCAAGGGCCTGCACCCCCACTCCCTAAGGCATTCGTTTGCGACTCATTTGCTCGAGGGCGGGGCCGACCTACGTGCGATCCAGGAGATGCTGGGACACGCGAATATCTCGACAACTCAGATTTACACCCACGTGCAAACGCGCCAATTGGTTGAGGAGTACCTGAGCGCCCACCCGCGCGCCTCCTTGCATTAGGCGCGCTTTGCCTGTTTCTTGATGGGGGCGTCCGATTGATGGGGGAGTGCAAGCTCTGCTTGTCCTTTTAGGGGAAAACGTCCCACTCTTTGCTCGAAAATGGGCTTCCATGGGCGAAGTAGGGCGATTTTTGGTCTAAATGTGAAGCGATCTTCGAAAATCCATCAAGTTCAGGGGAAGGCTTCTCCCGACAAAAATAGAACAAGTTAAGCCCAATTTGTAGCTAAATCGCCCTTAAGACACCATATCTGGTGGCATCTAAATTCAAGCCTTCTGCCGCTCCCTCGCGTGGGTGGTTCGCCTGCCCAAACTTGCCCATAAAATCCCATAAATCGTTGCAAATTGACCCCTCCTGCCTTAGGATTGAAGTCGCAAAAGTCCCTAAGGATTCTTGAAGGGAGGGATAGATGGCCGCGTTCGAAGGCTCATATCGCCACAAAATCGATGCGAAAGGCCGCCTGTCGCTTCCTGCTGAGTTTCGTAAGGACTTGAAGCGGGACCTCAAAGTCGTCCTGTCCGACGATCCCGAGAACCCGAGCCTCATGATTTTCGATCCGGAGGAGTACACGCAATGGTTGGACCACTACTTCGATAAGAAGGGTGGATACGATCCTTCCAACCGCCAAATGCGCAACTTCCGCAAAGTCATGGCCTCCCGTTCGAAGCCTTGCCAGATGGACGACGGTGGTCGAATCCGCCTAACGACCGAGCAGCGCGAGCGCGCCGGTCTGTCGACGGACGTCACCATCATCGGTGATTGCGAGCACATCGAGGTCTGGGACACTCAGCGTTGGGAAGAGTTCGAGCTTCAGGCTCTTGCTCTCGACTTCGACTAGAAGACCAAGGTTGGGTATCGAAGAACGATGACAAGCGAATACCGGCATATCCCTGTCCTCCTCTCCGAGTGCCTCGAGCAACTCGCACTTCAACCACACCACACGTTCGTGGATGCAACGCTCGGAGGGGCGGGACATTCTTTGGAAGTTGCCAAGATCTTGGGGCCCGAGGGCCATTTGATCGGCATCGACCAAGATGAGGTAGCCCGCGCCGCTGCCACCGAGCGCTTGATGGCTTTGCCCATCGAGTCGCGCCCGGAGATAAGCGTGCTGGCGGGAAACTTCGGGGACCTGGATCGTCTGCTCACCGAGGCTGAAATACCTGGAATCGACGGAATCCTGTTCGATATAGGTGTTTCCTCCGTGCAGATCGACACGCCATCCCGCGGCTTCTCTTTTAAAGAGAACGGCCCTTTGGATATGCGGATGAACCCGAGCAATCAAACTCTAACCGCAGCAGAGATCATCAACAACTACAACGCAGCAGATCTCGCTCGGATCATCCGGCATTACTCCGATGAGAAATGGGCGAGCCGCATCGCCGACTTCGTGGTGGAGGCGCGCAAGAAAGCTCCCATCACCGAAAGCGAGCAGCTCGTCGAGATCATCAAGGCCGCCGTTCCTGCTTCGGCAAGGCGCAGCGGTGGTCATCCGGCGAAGCGAACCTTCCAGGCCCTGCGCATCGAGGTGAACGGCGAGCTGGACGTCTTGAAGCGCGGTTTGGAATCGGCCATTCGTTGGCTTAACCCGGGCGGAAGGATAGCGGTCATCAGCTACCACTCGCTCGAGGACCGGATCGTCAAGGATATGTTCCGCGAATTCTCGCAAGGCTGCACCTGCCCGCCCGACTTGCCGGTGTGCGTGTGCGGCAACAAGCCGGTACTCAAAGTCATCACAAGGAAGCCCATTCTTCCTCGCAAAGAGGAAATCGAGCGCAATGCTCGCAGCAGGAGCGCGAAGCTCCGCGTGGCGATGCGCTTGGATGAAAACGCTTAGCGCCCTTGTTGGGGTGCTAAGGATAGACGAAACGCAAGCGCCCACGGTAAGGAGGTCGCAACATGGCAGCACCAGCACTCGCCAATGCG
>CAVBOO010000172.1:0-3172 GCA_963597045.1 bacterium
CTATTGAGGTCAGCAGCGTGAAGGGCGAGGGCACCACCTTCGTCGTCATCATCCCGTTCGAGGTGGCGCCGGCTCCCGAACCGTGCGAGTTCGCAAGCGCGGAAGCTGCAAGCATCGAGGGCTTGAGCATTCTGCTGGTGGATGACAACGAGCTCAACACCGAGATTGCCAAAACCCTCATGGAAGACGCGGGCGCCACGGTTGCCGCGGCTAAAGACGGTTTGGCCGCCGTTCGGCTGTTCGAGGAAAGCGAGCTCGGGCAATTCGACGCCATCCTCATGGATGTGATGATGCCGGAGATGAACGGCTTTGACGCCACACGTGCGATTCGTTCCTTGGATCGCAAAGACGCTGCAAGCGTGCCTATCATCGCCACGACGGCCAATGCCTTCACCGAGGATGCGCAGAAGTGCTTCGATGCCGGCATGAACGCCCATTTGGCAAAGCCTCTCGACATAAGCAAACTCATCGAGGTCGTTAGCTCTTTTAAATAAAACCTATCAAATTGCTAGGTTTTAACCCGGAAAGCTCAGATTTGGTGGTATAGTCGCGCAAGAGAAGAGGAAGACGCTCGCGCGGTGTTTGTGCTGGCATTCGCGTTGACCGTCTGACAAAGGTTTTAAGCTCTGCGTTGAGCAGCTGAAACGAAGTGAGGAACCATGCTTAAAGACAACCTCGATCGCAACGTGGCAGCGATTTCTGCAAACTACGATTCGGCCGACGAAATCTTCTTCGGCAAGCCTGATAGGCATTTCCCTCGCCGCGGCGAGATCATCCGCATGATCAAAGACATCAGGGTTCTTTTGTTCCCTGGCTATTTTGGCGATGAGTCCATCAGCAACAGCGACCCTACCTACTTCATCGGCGAGACGCTGATTCGCGTTAACCATATTTTGCGCACCCAACTGCGCGAGGCTTTTCTGTTCCGCGATGGCGACAAGCTCAGCGCCGAGGAAATCGCGGCAAAGGTCGACGAAGTTGCCCAAACCTTCATCAACCGCCTGCCCGAGCTGCAGCTTTTGCTTTTGAAAGATGTTCAGGCAGCCTTCGACGGCGACCCTGCAGCCCAAAGCAAGGAAGAGATCATCCTTACCTATCCGGGCACCTTCGCCATCTTCGTCTACCGTTTGGCGCACGAGCTTTACGTGCAGAAAGTGCCTCTGATTCCGCGTTTGATGACGGAGTACGCCCACTCCAAGACTGGCGTCGACATCAATGCCGGTGCTCAGATTGGCGAGTACTTCTTCATCGACCATGCGACCGGCGTCGTCATCGGTGAGACCACCATCATCGGCGATCACGTGAAGGTGTATCAGGGCGTGACCCTTGGCGCTCTTTCCACGCGCAAGGGCCAGCTGCTCGCGGGCATCAAGCGTCATCCAACCATCGAGGACAACGTCACCATTTACTCCAATGCGAGCGTCCTTGGCGGCGAGACCGTGGTGGGCGAGGGTTCGACTATCGCCGGCGGTGCTTTCGTCACCGAGTCGGTGGGCCCCAATTCGCGTGTTGCGAATAAAGTGGAGGTTACCGTTCGCGAGCCCAAGAAGAATTAAACTGCGCATAGCGCAAAATCGAATGCCACGTGTGAGCTTCGCGCCGCGTGGCATTTTGCTTTTAAGGGCAAGGGGCGAGCCGCGTTAGGCTGGGTCCTGGCTCCTCGCTCTTCATTGCAGGCGCATGGGCGTTTGGATTGGGCAGGGCGCTCGTACGCGGCGTGACTCAATACGCGCGCTCTACGAACGGCTTTTGCTTTCGTCTTGCGCTTGCTTGACGGAACTGGATTTGGGTAAGGATTAGTTATGGATCGTGATTCGATGTTCGGCTTGACCGAGGAAGACTACGGCTATGACGACGATGACGAGGCCTTTGAGCAATACGGTCTGTTCACCAGCTCGGCGATGTTTTCCGGTGCAGGCTACAAAGGCTACTCCGGTGCCGACGTGGTAACCAAGCCTTCGATGGCTGCGGCTTATCGGCAGGATGCGGCCGGCTCTTCCGCGGGTACCTTCATGACGCCGGAAATGGCGCTTGAGCAGGCGGCCATGGCGCACGAGGAAGCCGAGTGGGCATCCTCGGAGCTTGCCGGTGCACGGCTAGTTGATGCGGGCGAGGGCGGCGAAGGCGCGGCATGTGGCTCTCCGGCTTCTTTCGGCGCCGCTGCATCGCGCGATGCCTCCGGTATGTCCGAGGAGGATTACTGGGGTGATGAGGACGAGCAGGCGCTCCTGTTCGGCTTCGGAGAGTTTTAGCTTGGAGAGTTTTAGCTTGGCTGCCTTGGGTGACTTTGGTGGCGAAATTGCTTCGGCCCCTTGGGCTCGAAACGCTCAAATGCTGATTTTTGTGCGGGGCTGCAGTTATGCGGCCTCGTTTTCGTTTAGCCGCAGATGAGCTCGTAGCTCGTCTTGACCATGAATATCGCAAGCACCACCAGCATGATGGGCTTGGCGATGCCGGCTCCTTTGCTCGTGAAGGTTTTTGCACCCAGCCAGGCGCCGATCATGTTGCAGACGCCCGCAACCAAGCCAAGCACCAAAAGCACCTGACCGTTCATAAAGAAGACGAACAGCGCTGCAAGGTTGGTGCTCAAGTTGACCACTTTGGTGGTGCCTGCGGCGTCGTTCAAAGTCAGGTGTGCTGCACCGGTGAAGGCGAGCATAAGGAAGGTGCCCGTTCCGGGGCCGTATGCGCCGTCGTATGCGCCGATTGCCAGCGAAATAAGCGCGCAGAGCACCAAGGTGCGCAGGTCGGTGGGCGATTCGGCCGATGCGTTCATCGAATGGCTGCGCATCAAATAGGCTGCCGTTGCAGGGATGATGAACAGCATGGCGATGCGAAAGACCCCGTCCGGGATCATCATGGCAAGCGCCGCACCTGCCGCCGATCCGGCAAGTGCCAGCGCGGCGCAGGGCAGCGATCGTTTGAACGAGATGAAGCCTTCCTTGTAGTAGCGCAAGGTGGCTACTGCGGTACCCATGCAAGAGCTGAGCTTGTTGGTGCCCAGGCACTGGTGCACGGGCAAGCCGGCGATCAGGTACGCGGGCAGTGAGACGAGCCCGCCGCCGCCCGCGATGGCGTCGACGAAGCCGGCCAGGCCGACCAAGGGGCACACGATCAAAAAGGTGAGCAGGCTGTCTTCGAATCCCATCGAGGCGTGGTTCCCCTTTAAATC
>CAVBOO010000173.1:0-3165 GCA_963597045.1 bacterium
AGTACAAAGAGGATGTGCCCTCGGGCACGCGCGCTGCCGTGCATGGCGGCTTCACCGACATCTGCTGCATGGCCAACACCAAGCCCGTGGTCGATACCGCGGCGCTCGTCGAGTTTGTCAAGGACCGTGCTTTTGCCGCCGACAACTGCAACGTTCATGTGGCGGGTGCTTGCACTCAGGGCCTGAAGGGCGAGGCCTTAGCCGAGATGGGCGATATGGATGCCCACGGTGCGGTTGCCTACACCGACGACGGTCGCGGCATCCAGGATGCCGGCATGATGCGCCGCGTCATGGATTATGCCGTGCAGTTCGGTCATCCCATCATGGACCACTGTCAGGATGAATCGCTGGTCGACGCAGGCCAGGTTAACGAAGGCGTTGCCTCGACGCGCCTGGGGATGCTCGGCTGGCCGGCTGCCGGCGAGGAGCTGCACATCGCGCGCGACATCGAGCTTGCTCGTTTGACGGGCGCGCACCTGCACATCCAGCACCTCACCTCCGCGCACGGCCTTGACATCGTGCGCAAGGCCAAGGCCGAGGGCTCCACGGTCACCTGCGAGGTCACCCCGCATCACATGTTCCTTACCGAAGACCTTATCGGCGAGGATTACAACACCTATCTCAAGGTCAATCCGCCCCTGCGCACCGCCGAGGATGCCAAGGCGCTTATCGCCGGCGTGGTTGACGGCACGGTCGACTGCATCGTCACCGACCATGCTCCCCATTCCGAGAACGAGAAGGCCCGCGAGTTCGAGCTGGCGCCCTTTGGCATGACCGGCATCGAGACCTCGGTGGGCGCTGTGCTTACCAATCTGGTAAAACCGCAGGTCATCGGCTATGACCGCATGGTCGAGCTGATGGCTGTGAACCCGCGCAAGATCATCGGCATCGAGCCGGTCAAGATCGAACCCGGCTCAGCTGCCAGCCTCACCGTCATCGACCCCGAGCTTGCTTGGACGGTTACCGCCGACGACTTCGAGTCCAAGGCGAAGAACTGCGGCTTCATCGGTGCCAATTTCGTCGGCCGCGCCACTGACGTGTATGTTAACGGCGTTGCAAAGATGCGCGACGGCGAACTGGTAAAATAAGCTATGGCGTAAACGGCGCCTGGGCATTGCCCGGGCGCTTTGTTTTTTCAAGAAAGGAAACCCATGGGAGTCAACCTGAGTGGCCGTCACTTTCTCAAGTTGCTGGATTTCAGCTCCGAGGAAATCACCTATCTGATTGATCTGGCCCAGAATTTCAAGGACCTCAAGCGTACGGGCACGCCCCATGCGCATCTTGCCGGTAAGAACATCGTTCTCTTGTTCGAGAAAACCTCCACGCGCACCCGCTGCTCCTTCGAGGTTGCCGGGCGCGACCTAGGGATGGGCGTGGTCTACCTTGACCCGGGCTCGTCGCAGATGGGTAAGAAGGAATCCATCGAGGACACCGCGCGTGTGCTCGGTCGCATGTTCGACGGCATCGAATATCGCGGCTATGGTCAGGAAATCGTCGAGGAGCTGGCCGCCAACGCCGGCGTTCCCGTGTGGAACGGCCTTACCACCGAGTTCCATCCGACTCAGATGATCGCCGACATGCTCACTTTGCGCGAGAAGTTCGGCTCCCTTGCCGGCCTGAAGCTCACCTTCATGGGCGATGCCCAGAACAACGTGGCCAATTCGCTCATGGTCGTTTGCGCCAAGCTCGGCGTGAACTTCTGCGCCTGCGGCCCTAAGGAACAGATGCCCGAGCAGTCCTTGGTGGACACTTGCCGCGCCATCGCCGCCGAGAACGGTTCCGAGATCCTGCTGACCGAGGACGTGGCCGAGGGTGTTGCCAATGCCAATGCCGTGTATACCGACATCTGGGTCTCCATGGGCGAGCCTGACGAAATCTGGGGTAAGCGCATCGAGCTTCTGCAGCCCTACCAGGTAAATACCGAGGTAATGGGCATGGCTGCCGATGATGCGATCTTCATGCATTGCCTGCCTTCCTACCACGATACCAAGACGACGGTCGGCGCCAACATCGCCAAGAAATTCGGCATCGAGGAGCTTGAGGTCACCGACGAGGTCTTCGAGTCCAAGCGCTCGGTCGTTTTCGATGAGGCCGAAAATCGCATGCACGCCATCAAGGCGATCATTTACGCAACCTTGAAGTAGCCAGCTCGCCTAGGTATCGCTTAGCTTAAGCTTCAAGCCCTGTCATGCATTCCGGCGTGGCAGGGCTCTTTTGTGCCCTTCATTTAAGTAACACTACGTCACTTAAATGAGCTATACTTTGCCTTGATGAAGAGAAGGCAAAGCAAACAAGAAGGAGCGTCAAAGTGAATTACCGCGAATTCAAGAATGCCCAGGTGTCTTTGTACGGAATGGGATGCATGCGTCTGCCCGTGGTCGATGGCGACAGTGCGAAAATCGACGAAGAGCAGCTTTTCAAAATGGTTGATTATGCCATCGATCAGGGCGTTAACTGCTTTGATACAGCTTGGGCCTATCATTCGGGCCAGTCGGAGATCGCCATGGGGCGTGCCCTTGCCCGCCATCCGCGTGAGAGTTTCTTTCTGGCCGATAAGTTCCCTGGTTATGATTCGGCCAACTGGGGCAAGACCGCCGAGATCTTCGAGGAGCAGCTGCGCAAATGCCAGGTCGAGTACTTCGATTTCTATCTATTCCACAATGTGTGCGAAGTTAACATCGATGCGTATCTTGACGATGCGAAATATGGCACCTTCTCGTACCTGATGGAGCAAAAGAGGAACGGCCGCATCAAGCATCTGGGCTTCTCGGTGCATGGCACCACCGAAACCACCGAACGCTTCCTCGAGGCTTACGGCAAGGACATGGATTTCTGTCAAATCCAGCTCAATTACCTTGATTACGAATTCCAGGACGCCAAAACCAAGCTTCGCCTAGCCAAGGAATACGATTTGCCGGTCATTTGCATGGAGCCCCTGCGCGGCGGCCGCCTGGTGAACTTGAGCGAGAAGCAAGAGGGCATGCTGCGCGCCGCGCGTCCCGATGAGGGCAACGTAGCCTGGGCACTGCGTTATCTGGCTGCCCAACCTCAGGTGTTAACCATATTGTGCGGCAGCTCTTCGTTTGAGCAGGCCGAGGAGAACATCGCGGTCTTGTCCGATAGCAGGCCCTTGTCCAAGGAAGAGCTTGCTGTGCTCAACGCTGT
>CAVBOO010000174.1:0-3161 GCA_963597045.1 bacterium
AACAATGTCTACTCTTCGTTACGCCTTCTTCCCTGGCTGCACCCTGGAGTCTGCCGCCAACGAATTGAAGGTTTCCACCGAAATCACCTGCAAAAAACTTGGTATCGAACTTGTTGAAATCGAGGGTTGGACCTGCTGTGGCGCCTCCCAGGTGCAGGACGTTGACGACTTTTTCGGCCTGTTGGTAAACGCACGCAACATCGCTTTGGCGGAGTCTCAGGGCTTCGATCAGATCATGACCGTGTGCAACACCTGCACGTTGATGCTTCGCACCGCAAAGTCTCGCATCGATGCCGACCCTGCCTTAAAGGACAAGGTGAACGAGGCGCTGGCCGAGATCGGCCTTGAGTATAAGGGCACTGCCGAAATCACCCATTACCTGTGGGCTATTGTTCGCGATTATGGCCTGGATAGGCTCAAAGAGCAGGTCAAGGTCGATCTCTCCAATCTTCATGTTGCAAACTACTATGGCTGTCACATCCTTATGCCTCCCAAAATCATGGGCTTCGAGAACGACCGTAATCCTCAGTCCATGGAAATGGTCATGAAGGCCCTGGGCGCTGTGAGCGTTGATTACGAACAGCGTCTGGCATGCTGCGGCTTCCATGCAATTTACCCTGCCGAAAAGGAAGCCGAAACCGGCAATGCTGTTTCGTTGGCAGTTGCCAAAGAAGCCGGCGCCGACTGCGTTGTCACGCCTTGCCCCTTATGTCATTTCTCTCTTGATATGTGGCAAAAGGATTCTCAGGAATACATCGACACCGACATCACCATTCCCGTTTTGCATCTTCCTCAGATTGTTGGCTTGGCGCTTGGCTTTAGCCCCAAGGAACTTGCAATCAATCATCATGTGGTAAGTGCAATGCCTCTGATGAAGAGCCTTGGTTTGAAATAGAGCTCGAAGTAAGGCTTAAGCAGACACTGGTTTAAGTGTTGTATCGAGGTATCCGGCATCTTGCAAAGTAGGTGGCACGATTCTTGCTTGTGCGGCCGGATACCTCTTCTTTTAGTGCATATTTGAAAAGAGGTTGATGTTTTATGTCATCGCTCGTACTTGATACTGCTTTCAAAGCTCAGATCGAAGATTTGCGTCAGCACATGGAAGCGGATAGGGCCAATACTTCTGCGCATACTGCTTCCGAAGCAATGGACGAAGAACCACTGGAGCCGGTGGGGGAGTTTTCTTTGAAGGCAAGTCTTACGCATAAATCCGGTGATGCGTTTTTTTGGCTTGTTTCGTCGTCTGAAGACTGGATTCACGATGCTCTTGATGATGTTCAGATAACGTCTGGTACGATTTATGCAACTGACGAGCCATTTTTGCCCGGTGCACCTAGTCGTACGGGATATTTCCAATCGGACGAGACGGGTAAATGGGTTTATGTTTCGGGCGGCAAAGTTGAAGCAAACGAAGAAGGCAGCTGCCCTTGGCGCGATGAGCTAACGGACTTTCCTGAACTCGTAGAGCAGTTTAATGAAGCAATGGAGGACTCCGAGTACCGCCACATGGCGGAAAAGGCGGTCATGCGCTATTACGCGTAAGGCTTTGCACGCAAGCGCTTAAGGCACGACACCTTTGGGGGAGGTGGGCTAATGCCATCTGGAGGAAATCGCAACGCCAGCATCGACGGCGTGCGCTCGGGGCTTATCTTGCGCTCCGGGACGACTGAGGACAAATGGGCGGCCGCATGCGGATGCATCGGCTTGGCCTGCGTGTTCAGCGGAATTTGGCTGGGCGATACCCAGACGAACGCGATCTTGGCCGCACCGAACAGCGTGCTGGTCATGCGCGGATTCACTTCCGCGATCTATTTGGGCTTCTTGCTGTTCGTGATTTTCTTCGTGCACAAAAGGGCCTTATCTTTAAGAGGCTTTTTCTTGGCAGCTTCGGTTGTCGCCTACGGCTTGTTCATCCTCGGTCTTGTGCCGGTAATATATTACGCCTTGCACGGGGTGCGCCTTTACGGCGACGGTTGGGCCTGGGTGGCGCTGTTCTTGACGAAGTTTGCGGGAGCCCCTTTGACCATTGGTTTAATTTGCGTGTTCGCGCAGGTCAACAGGAGGTCTGCCCTGCGCTACACCGCGCTTGGCATGTTGGGGTCCTTCCTCATCTTCACGGCGGTAAGCCAGCTTATCGGCACGGGCGATATCAGCTTTTCTGTGTGCGCCATATCCGCCTTGCTCTTGTTCGTGTGTACCGTGGCGCTGGTGCTCGGGCTCGGTCCCCATTCCTCTAACGAGGAGATACGCACAACGCAAAGCGTCATTGGATCGGGCGTTATCCGTCGACCCGTCAAGCAGATGCTCACCCCCGGCCTTGTCATCATCTTGCTTATCTCGTCGGTGATGCTCGGCTTTTTGCGCAGCGGCTACGTGGCCGACTCGGCCAGTTCCCAGGAAGCGTCCGTCGTGGTGCTTGCGCTTTTGTTCGTGATCCCCGCGCTTTGGCAGAAAGTGCGTATCGAGCACGTGTTCTTCGCGGGCCTTATTTTGGCCACCGGCTCGATTCTTCTCAATCCTTATTTCGGTTCGCTTTCGCCCGCCATCGCTCCCGTGATGCGCGGCGTGGGCACGGCCCTGTTCGAAGTGGTGGTGTGGACGCTTGCGGTATGGGGCGCCCATAACTGTACCGAGTCGCTTTTGATGGCGTCCGCCTCGCGCTTCATCATCACTATCGGGCATTTGCTGGGAAGCCAGATCATGCTTTTCGGTATAAGCAGCGTGGGCACCATTTCCGAGGGCGAGAATGCCGCCGGCGCCATCATCGTGTTCGCGTTCCTGCTATTGCTGGTGCTGCTGTTGAAGAATCCAGGCCTGAGGGCGCCTTTCACGGCAAGGGATGCATCCGACGGCTCGCTGATCAGCCTGGGCGCTCAGGCCCCCGCCGTTTCCGCGGAAGCTCGGCCGGCTGCCCAAGACGGCCAGGCGAAAGCCGGCGAGGCTCAAGCGGGAATTCAGGAGGCTTGCCCGGCTGTCCGGCCGGATGCGAATCAGGAAGCCGATGCCCCTGGTTCTGCCACGTCCGTTACCGCACCGGCCTCGGTACCGGCGGCCGCGCCCAACGATGCGCCTGCTGGCAAGCCCTGCGCCGAGGAGCCGTCGTCGGCACCTGAAGAGGAATATGAGTACCGCTATTGGAAGCGCCCCTGCGCGCTGGTTTC
>CAVBOO010000175.1:0-3139 GCA_963597045.1 bacterium
GGCTGAGCTTACGCTGGCGAGTTTCGCTCTGAGGGCAGGCTGAAGTCGTTTTCCATTTAGAGCAGTGCACTTGTGTGATGGTGAGCGGGGCTGTATTTGCCGGTGCTGCTCCGTTAGAATGTTGCCTCATGATATTGCAATTGGAAAAACTTACTAAATCCTTCGGTACTCGCACGCTTTTTGAGAACGTGTCTCTTCGCCTTGAGGAACATGATCGAATCGCGCTGGTTGGACCAAATGGCGCCGGCAAAACCACCATGCTCAACATCATTTCAGGCAAGGATTCGGCCGATTCGGGCCGCGTTCTTCTTGCCAAGGGCGCTCAGGTGGGTTATTTGGAGCAGGAAGCCATCGAGATGGGCGACAGGTCTATCTTCGATGAGGTGATGAGTGCGCAAAGCGAGGTCGTTGAGCAAGAGCGACGCATGCTTGAACTGGAAGAGGGGATTGCCGAGGATCCTACCGAGGAGAAGCTCCAGGCGTACGGCAAGGCGCGCGAGCTTTACGAGGCTATGGGCGGCTATTCGTTGCATGCGCGCGTCAGGTCCGTGCTTTTCGGCTTGGGCTTCGGCGAAGAGGATATGCAGCGCTCCACCACGGAATATTCCGGTGGCTGGCAGATGCGCATCGCTCTGGCAAAGCTTCTTACGCGCAACCCCGAAGTGCTTTTGCTCGACGAGCCTACCAACCACCTTGATTTGGAGAGCGTGAAATGGCTCGAGGGCTTCCTTCGCTCGTATGAGGGAACGGTTCTTGTCGTTTCGCATGACCGAGAGTTTTTGGACAACATGGTTAGCCGCGTTGCCGAGATCGACCGCGGTCAGCTGCGAGCCTACAAAGGCAACTATTCTTCTTATCTGAAGCAGCGAGCCGAGTGGCTCGAGAGGCTTAAGGAACAGGCGGCCAAGCAAAAAGACGAAATCGAGAAGATGGAAGCTTTCATCGAGCGATTCCGTTACAAGGCCACTAAGGCCAAGCAGGTCCAAGATCGCGTCAAGAAGCTCGAGAAAATGGAGATAATCCAGGTTCCCGAGGAGCGCAAAACCGTCCATTTCAACTTCCAACAGCCACCACGTACCGGTGAGCTTGTGGTAGATATTGAGGGCGTTTCCAAATCTTTCGGTGATAAGCGTATTTATGAAAATCTGAACCTTAAGTTGTATCGCGGCGAGAAGATCGCTCTGGTGGGCCCCAATGGAGCAGGCAAGTCGACCTTGCTTAAGATGATTGCCGGCGCCCTTTACTACGAGCAGGGCTCCATTGCCTACGGTGCGCATGTGAGCAAAACCTACTTCGCTCAGCATCAGCTTGAGGAGCTAAACTCGAACAATACTGTTTTCCAGGAGCTCGATGGTGTGGCACCTGGTTGGAGCATTTCCCAGGTTCGTACTTTGCTTGGTTCTTTTCTGTTCCGAAACGACGACGTCGACAAGCTTGTGGGTGTTTTGTCGGGCGGGGAGAAATGCCGTCTTGCGCTCGCCAAGATGCTTGTTGCGCCGCGACCCCTTCTTTGTCTGGACGAGCCCACCAATCATCTTGATATCGCAAGCGCCGACATTCTTGAGCAGGCCTTGTCTCATTTCGAGGGAACCATTGTCTTGATCACACACGATCGTCACCTTATTCGCTCTGTGGCGAATCGTATCATTGAGGTCAAGCCCGGCAAGATCACTTCTTACGAGGGTGATTACGACTTCTACCTGTTCAAGAGCGGACAGCTCAACGAAGTGGAGGAGGCCACCGAGAAGCGGGAGCCCTCCAACGAGCGCGCCGGGGTTGCGGCGGTTGCCGTCAAGAGTCCTGGTGAACGTAAGTCCAAGGAGCAAAAGCGCGCGGAAGCGGAAGCGCGCAATCGTGCCTATGCGGCCCTGAAGAAGCAGCGCAAACGCATCGCCGAACTGGAACGGGCTCTTGAAGTTGAGGGTGCGCGTATGGACGAGATCATGCAGCTTTTGGCTGATCCTGATTTCTATACCAACGAGTCATCTTCGACTGACATCATTCGTGAGCACTCTTTGCTGAAAAAGAGCATGGAGGAGCACGAAGAGGAATGGATGCTCCTTTCGGAGGAAGTTGAGGAGCACTTAAAGAGCGAGGGCTTATCGTAATGGGCGTAGATTTGCATGTTGTTTTGTTCGAACCCGAGATTCCTCAGAACACGGGAAACATCGCTCGTACTTGTGCGTGCATCGGGGCGACTCTGCATCTTGTCGAGCCAATGGGTTTTCGCGCAACGCAGCGCAATCTGATGCGTGCGGGGCTTGATTATTGGGACAAGGTTGAAATCGTGCGACATGCCTGCACGGAGGCCTTTTTATCCGAGCATGCAGATGATCCGCTCCTGTTTTTCACCGGAAGGACCGATCGCAGTTTCTTCGATCTTGATTTACCTGCGCTTATGCCCGATAGCTCTTTATATTTGATTTTCGGCAGGGAGTCGCGCGGGATCGACCCTGAGATTCTGGACGCCCATGCAAGTAGATGCGTTCGTATTCCCATGAGAGATGAAATCCGTTCCCTCAACTTGTCAAACGCCGTGGCGATTGCCACGTATGAGGTTTTGAGGCAGTACGGTTTTTCAGGCTTGGTTTGATAGTGTGCTGTCGCTCGGCCTTGGGCGATGTTCCCTATTTGCTTGAATGTTGATGGATTTTGTCCCCTGAACCGAGGCTCGATCTCGTTTCGTTGTAAATTTGAGCCCTTCGTTTCGCTATCAAGGAAGATGTTCGAATGTTTGATACAAGCCTTATATACGATCTTTGGTATTACGGGATTGAAATCCTGGCCTTCATTTGCGCCATTACCTTCCATGAGTTCATGCATGGCTTCGCCGCATTCAAGTTGGGCGATCGTACCGCTGCGCGTAACGGAAGATTGAGCTTCAACCCAATTCGACATGTGGACCCTTTCGGCACGCTTATCTTGCCCGCTCTGCTTCTGCTTGCGGGCATGCCTGTTTTCGGCTACGCAAAGCCTGTGCCTTTCAATCCGAACAATTTCAAGGACCCGAAGAAAGGTGAGCTTTATGTCGCCTTGGCTGGTCCTCTGGGCAATTTGCTCTTAGCCGTTTTGGGCGCGTTGCTCTTGCTTGGAAGCGCCGGCGTGGTCAACTTGCTGCCTACGGTTGTGGCTGCTTATC
>CAVBOO010000176.1:0-3135 GCA_963597045.1 bacterium
TCCCTGTGGTTATGGGTAGCCGCTCCACCAACATGAAGGTTGGTATCGGCGGGCACGAAGGCCGCGCCCTGAAAAAGGACGACCTTTTGTGGGCCTTCGACCAGATTCCCGGATACAAGCCCGGCATCGCAGCTCGCGACTTTGGATCCGACGACGAGTTCTACCAGTTCGGCAAGCCTGTGGTCGAGGTTCGCGTGGTCATGGGCCCGCAGACCGAGCTTTTCACGCAGGAGGGCATCGACGCCTTCCTTGGCGGGGAGTTCGAGATGACAGCGCAATCCGACCGCATGGGTGCGCGCCTGGAGGGGCCCGAGGTGGGCACCGTCAACGGCTCCGACATCATCTCGGACGGCATCGCCCTTGGTGCGGTGCAGATTCCCAACCACGGCAAGCCCATCATCATGCTGGCCGACCGTCAGACAACGGGCGGCTACGCGAAGATCGCCACCGTGGCCAGCGTCGACATCCCCAAGTTGGTGCAATGCAAGCCCGGCACGAAGATCCGCTTCAAGGAAATCTCGGTTGAGCAGGCGCAAGATCTTGTTCGTGCCGAGACGCTCGAAAGGCACGTTCCCGCCGACGTAAAGCAGCAGTCGGCTTCTTTGTAAAGGCAACACGATCGCGGCAATAGCGCGGTTTTAGCTAGGAGGAAAGAAATGAACCAGGTTCCCGCAAAGCCCCAGGGCGTCGACGACGCCGTATGGCAGCAGATGCTCACCGCAAGCCCCCTGGAGGCGCGAAAGCTCATCCGCGAGGGCAAGTACAGCGCTCCCACGAGCGGCTTGTGCCCCGGTTATGCCCAGGCGAACCTTATCGTCCTGCCGCGCGAGCAGGCCTACGACTTCCTTTTGTTCGCGCAGCGCAACCCCAAGCCATGCCCTTTGCTTGAGGTGACCGAGGTCGGTTCGCGCGAGGCCAACATCTGCGCCACCGATTGCGACATCGCCACCGATTTTCCCCGCTACCGCATCTATCGCAATGGCGTCATGACCGAGGAAGTGACCGACATTTCCTCCTATTGGCGCGACGACCTGGTTTCCTTCGTCATCGGCTGCAGCTTCAGCTTCGAGTCAGACCTGATCGAGGCCGGCATCGAGATGCGTCACAACACCATGGGCCGCAACGTGCCCATGTACCTGACCAACATCGCCTGCAAGCCTGCGGGCATGATGAGCGGCAACATGGTGGTTTCCATGCGTCCCTTGCCTCCCGAACAGATCGTTCCTGCGGTGCAGCTTTCGGGCGCCATCCCTTCGGTGCACGGTGCTCCGGTGCACATCGGCGACCCTTCGCTGATCGGTATCGACGACATCATGAAGCCCGATTTCGGCGACCCGGTGGACGTCTATCCCGGCGAAACGCCGGTGTTTTGGGCTTGCGGCGTGACCCCGCAGTCCATCGTGATGAACGTCAAGCCTGAGTTTGCGATCACCCACGCGCCGGGCCATATGCTCATCACCGATACCAAGAACGTCAACCTGCGCGGTTAGGAAGCCCCTATGGCCAAGATTGATCTTAACTGCGACCTGGGCGAAAGCTTCGGTCGCTACACTTTGGGCCTGGACGACCAGGTAATCCCTCTAATCACCAGCGCAAACGTTGCTTGCGGCATGCATGCGGGCGACCCGGTGGTCATGGCGCGCACGGTTTCCCTGGCGGCGGCTTCGGGCGTGGCCATCGGTGCACACCCGGGCTATCCCGACCTGCAAGGATTCGGCCGTCGCAACATGGCTCTTTCCCCCGACGAGGCCTACGCTTTCGTGCTGTACCAGGTGGCCGCTTTGTCCGGCTTTTGCAAGGCGCAGGGCGTGGCGCTTCATCACGTGAAGCCCCATGGCCAGCTCTACAACAGCGCCGCTAAGGACGAGGAACTGGCTGCGGCCATCGCCCGCGCCGTCTACGACGCCGACCCCAACTTGGTGCTTGTGGGCCTGGCGGGAAGCAAGCTCATCGATGCCGGTAGGGCGCAGGGCCTGCGTTGCGCGGGCGAGTTCTTCGCCGATCGCAACTACACGAGCGAGGGCGCCCTTGTTCCTCGTAGCCAGGATAACGCGGTGATCACCGACGAGGACCAGGCGGTAAGCCGCACGGTTGCCGCAGTGAAATCGGGTAAGGTCGTGGCCGTCGATGGCACCGAGGTCGCGGTCGACTTCGACACCATCTGCGTGCACGGTGACGGCCCCAAGGCCTTGGCTTTCGTGGAGAAGATCCGTGCAGCGCTTGCCGACGCCGGGGTCGAGATAAAAGCTCTCTAGGAAAGGTGCCCGTTGCCTTCCTCGTTCGAGACCCAGCTTGATGGAATCCCGGTGCGGGTGGTCCATCGCTCGGGAATGAAGACGATTCGCATCAAGGTGGACGACGCCGGTGTTTGCGTGGTTTCGGCGGCGCCGCATATCTCTTCTGAGGAGATGCTTTCCTACGTGCGCGAAAAGCGCGATTGGATTGCTCGTCATCGTGCGGAGCGCATAGGGTCGCCCTCGTATCTTGCCGCTCATGCGAGCAAGAAGGAAATCGAGGCCTGGCGCTCCGTTATCAAGGCCTGCGTGCCGCCCTTGGTTGAGGAATGGGAGCAGATCCTTGGAGTGAAGGCGGGTACGCTTGCGTATCGCAACATGACGAGTAAGTGGGGGAGCTGCCAGCCTTCCACGGGGCGCGTGTGCATCAACATCCGTTTGGCCCTTTACCCGCCGGAATGCCTTGAGTACGTGGTGGTGCATGAGCTGTGCCATCTTCTGCACGCTAATCATGGGCCGGGGTTCTGGGGGCTTATGGATAAGGTCATGCCCGACTGGCGTGAGCGCCAGGCCAAGCTGCGTAGCTAGCTCTTAGGCGCTTCTCCTGCCCTTTGCCCTTTCAGCAGGTTTGCGTGGATAATGGTTCGCGTTGACCGACCAAAGGATTGCCATGCAATCGTTTCTTGATTCACATATTCATCTGGATTTCATGCAGGGCGCTCCCGAAATCGCTCTGCGCGCGGCTGAGCTTGAGCGCAAGCTGCTTGCGAATTCCATCAGCCCCTACGGCTTCATGAAGTTGAGGATGCGCTTTCCGGGGAATCCCTGGATAAAGCCTGCCTTGGGTTTTCATCCCTGGTGGGTCGCATCTGGCGTGCTGCAGCCGGCCGACCTGCTTTTG
>CAVBOO010000177.1:0-3123 GCA_963597045.1 bacterium
GTCCATGGATGCCCTAACCGCGCAGGGTAAGGCTCGGCTTTTCGAGGGAATCCCAGAAATGCTCGACGAGCTGAAAGGTAAGGGCTATGAGCTTGCCTTCCTGAGCAATTGTCGTAGCGCCTATTGCTCGGTTCATCGTTCGCAATTTGGGCTCGATCGTTGGTTCGATGCTTATTACTGCGCCGAGGATTTCAACGACATCCCTAAATGGCAAATTTATCAAGAGGTGTGCGGCCGTCATTCAGCGCCGCAGCTTATGGTTGGCGACCGCTTTCATGATCTAGACGTTGCCACGCGAGCGGGCATTCCTTCTGTTGGCTGCGCCTATGGTTTCGGTCGCGAGGGGGAGCTTGATGCTGCAAGCGTTATTGCGGGTTCTCCTTCGGAAATCCCTGGCTTAATTGAAGGTCTGCTTTAATTAAAGGCTCAAGCGCCCAATGCATGGTAGGTCCTCTTTTTAGGCGACTGCTTGTTCGCTGGGCTCTGCGGTCTTCTGCTCGATGAGATCCCGGGCGTGGGCGATGGCGTCGTCGATGTTGGCGCGGAAATGCTCTTCGCCAACGCGCTCGATCATGCCGGCGCGCTCCATCGTCTTCCAGGGTTGCTCGTTCACGTGCGAGAAGATCAGCTGCACGCCTTTCTTGTCGCAATAGTCGCACAGGCCTTCCAGCGCATGCATGCCCGTGGAGTCGAGCGAGGGCACGCCGCGCATGCGTATGATCAGGTATTCCGTGAACGACTTTACCGAGATGTCCATGATGCGGTCGCTCATGCCGAAGAACATCGGTCCGTTGATTTCGTACACGCGCACGCTCTTGGGAAGCTCGCGCAGGTGCGTGACCTGGGAGTTCTCGTCGCCATAGTAGCGCCAACCCTTGACCTCGGTTTCCTCGGAGACCATCTTCATGAACAGCAGTACCGTGATGATCATGCCTGCGGCGATCGCGGTAACGAGGTCAAAAGCCACCGTAAGGAAAAAGGTGGTCATAAGCGCGGCCACGGCGCCTTTCGACGCAGTTTTGCACAGGTGCACCACGTTGCGCCAGCCGGACATGTTATAGGCCACCTGCAAAAGAATCGCCGCGATGCAAGGCATGGGGATAAGGGCCGCCAGCGGCATCAAAAAAACCAGCACCAGTAAAAGAACAAGGGCGTGAACCATGCCCGAGATAGGGGTGCGGCCGCCGCTTTTTGCATTGGCGGCGGTGCGCGCGATGGCGCCCGTTGCGGGAATGCCACCGAACAGCACCGAGCCGATGTTGCCGATGCCCTGCGCCACCAGTTCCATGTTGCATCGATGGTGCGAGCTGATCATCGAGTCGGCGACCACGCATGAGAGCAGCGATTCGATGGCGGCTAGGATGGCAATGGTCATGCCGTTGGCCAGCTCGTCGCGAAAGAGGTCGAAGCTCAGCGCAGGCGCATGGAATTGCGGCAGCCCACCCGAGATGGTATACAAATCGCCAATGGTGCTCACGTTCATGCCCAGACCACCGACCAGAACGCAGCCAGCGATAACGGAAACGATGGAGGCAGGGATCTTGTCGGTCGTCATGGGCCAGAAAATCAGAATGGCCAGGCAAATCGAGCCTACGATCAAAGCCTCTGCGTTGAAGGTGCCGATGTTTGCGGCAAGCGCTTGCAGCTTGTCTGCGGTTTCAATGGTTTGGGTTCCGGTGGGGTAGACGAGCCCCAGGAGGTCCTTGACCTGCCCGATAACGATGGTGACCGCGATGCCGGCGGTGAATCCCGTGGTGATGGTGAAGGGTACGAAACGTATGAGCGTGCCTAAGCGCAGCAAGCCTCCGATTATCAGGAAGGTGCCCGCGATGATGGTTGCCGCAACAAGACCGTCGAGCCCGTCGGTGGCCACGATGCCAGCAACAATGGTGGCGAAAGCGGCCGTGGGGCCGGAAATCTGCACACGGCTTCCACCCAAAAAGGCAATCAAGAAACCTGCGATCACCGCTGTGTATATGCCCTGTTCCGGACCCACGCCTGATGCGATGGCAAGCGCGATGGAAAGCGGCAGCGCCACCACGGCGACCACGATGCCGGAAACGATATCCTTGGGAATCTGCTCCTTGAGCTCTTCTTTGCTGGAATGCTTGATAACGCTGAAAAGGATGGGCTTGATCTTGTCGTTTTGCATGCGCTGGTGCGGCTTTCTGGGTATGCGTGCGTATATGATTCTGGGCCTTTGGCTAACTAGGGCGGCGGTGCGGCGAATTTAAAGATCTGCCGCAGGTGTTTGCCGTCTTCCGTAGACACAAAGGGCTGCAAGTATACGCCCGATAACGTGTTCGCTCAGAAATTCATTGCAAAAGCTTTGCGTTCGTTTCTTTTCTTAATAAAAAAGAAGCCCGGCCGTTACAGCCGAGCTTCCTTATTGCATATGGTTAGCGTTTCGTGCCGATGCAGCTCGATTTATGCCTCAATCAGTTTTTCCACGCTTGCCAGCTTCACGCAGCAAATGAAAACTTCCATTGCCTGTTCAAGCTCGGCCAGGGGAGGAAGGGTTGGCGCAATGCGGATGTTGGAATCCTTGGGGTCGTGCTTGTAGGGGTAGGTGGCCCCGGCGCCCGTCATGGTCACGCCTGCTTCCTTTGCCAAGCCGACGATGCGCTTTGCAGTCCCTTCCGGGCCATCGAAGCTGATGAAATATCCGCCGCGTGGGTTGGTCCAGCTGGCGCAGCCGGTATCGCCTAACCCTTCTTCGAGCATCTTCACGACGAGCTCGAACTTGGGCGCGATAAGTGCGGCATGTTTCTGCATGTGCTCGACGATGCCTTCGCCGTCGCGCAGGAACAGGGCATGGCGAAGCTGGTTGAGTTTGTCGTGGCCAATCATCTGGATGGTGATGTGGCTGCGAACCTCCTCGATGTTAGCCGGGCTTGCGGCCATGGCAGCCACGCCTGCGCCGGGGAAGGTCACCTTCGAGGTCGAGGCGAACTTGTAATAGCGGTTGGGGTTGCCCGCCTCAACGCAAGCCTTGCCGATGTCGAGCAGCTGATCTTGCTCGGCGGTATCCGCGTTAAGGTGATGCACGCAATAGGCGTTGTCCCACATAATCTTGAAATCTTCAGCGGCGCATTCCATGGAGGCCAGGCGGCGCACCACTTC
>CAVBOO010000178.1:0-3117 GCA_963597045.1 bacterium
TCGCAGAGATGCTCACCGGCTCCTTGGTCTCGGCCTTGTAGGTGTTGGTGAACGTTGCGCCATCCACCTCGGCGGACGCCGTCAGCCGGTCATCGCCGTTGTCGGTTACCGTTACCTTGATAGTGGCCTTGTGAGTATCGCAGACAAGACCGCTACCACCTGCATCCTTTTCTTGGACGGTGTAAGTGAACGTCTTCGAAGTTGCTCCGTCCAGCATTTCGGGAGTGAAGGTTATGGTGCCGAATGAGAAGTTCTCTGCATTAGCCTTATTAACGGTCACCGAGGAAACCTCGCTGCCATCGATCTGGGGCATTGGAGCGCCGTCCTCGGCAGAGATGGAGAAGATGAAGGACTCGCCTTCCTTCCAGTCGCGGCCTTCCAGCACTTTCGTCAAGCCAGCCGCAGCAGTATCGTAGGTGGCCGGTCCCGTGTACTTGTTGGTGAACGCAACCGTGTTGCCAGCTTTACCGTCAACTGTGGTTTCCACATTCAGGGTGCCGTCATGGTTATCGGACACCGCGATCTTCACCTCATGGCTTGCCGTGTCGTAGGTAACGCCAGAAAGTTTCTGAGCATCTGAGGGAACTACCTCGGATACCGTAAAGGTGAATTCCTTGCCATCGTCGGCCTGCGTGAACTTCACGTTGGCAAGCTTCTTCATAACGTCAGCCTCGCCTGCGGCGCAAGCCTTATCGTTAGAGAACTCAGTATCGGCGTCAGTGAGCAGCGCCTTGGAGGCGTCATCAGCACCGATGATGGTGAAGGCGAACTCGCCCTTAGTCATATCACGGCCGGTCAGGGTCTTGGAGACCTGCAGGCCGCCGTTGGCGCCGTAGTCGTAGCTTGCCGTGTAGGTATTGGTGAACACCATATTTTCAACAGGAGTCAACTCACCAGTCTGCTCGGTACCCGAATCATCCTTGGTCTGAGTCTTAACGGACTCAACCTTCAGCGTACCGTCGCCGTTGTCGGTCACGGTCACTACAACCTGGTAAACCGCCTGGGAGTAATCGACACCACCAACCTTGGCCTCAGGCACAGACTCGGTTACTTGGTACTTATAGGTGCCGGGCTCTGTATAAGCAATATCGCCAAAGCTTGAGGCATTGGGGTCAGTAACGGTCACGGTGTCACTCTCGGGCATCGGGGCGCTCTCGGTCAAAGCCTCGATTTTGAAGGTGAACTCGTCGCCATCGATCCAATCGCGACCCTCTAGATTCTTCTCAACCTTAAGGTTGGTAGCGCCATCAAGCGTGCCCGTGGCGCTGTACTTGTTGGTAAAGCTTGCCGCAGCAGTCTCGCCGGCGGCAAAGGTACCAGTAACCGTAACGGGATTACCTTCGTCATTCACCGGAGCGGTCTGCGTAAAGCCACCAGGCAAGCTGGCCTCGGAAACCTCATAACTCCAGCCGGCGCTCAAGCCGAATACCTGCAGGGTCTGCCCATGCTTGATGGAGTGGGTTGCTTTACCCTGATCGTCGAAGGTTAAGGTGAAAACTTCGCCAGCAACTGTTCCGTCTTCGTTGACCACCTTGGCCTGCAGGCTCTTGCCCGCAGCATCAGGAACGCTGATGCTGAACGTGAAGTCGGTGTTCTTGTAGCTATCCAAATCGTAGCCGTCAGACACCTGGACGGTCTTCTTGACCTCCAAGGTTGCCGGGTTTTCGAGTGTCAGCTTGCCGTTGTTGCCCAGGAAGGAACTAACCGTCGTCGTGTCGGCGACAGATGTGCCGCCTTCCCATTTGGGGTTCAAGACATCTGTTGCCGTACCAGTGACGTTATCTTCTTTTGCCTTATGCAGGCCGTTGAGGTACAGCAAACGCGGGGTGCCGGCATTGATGATCGCTCCGTCGTCATCAGATCCGATCGCATCGGTGAAATCCAGTGCGGCGCTGCCGGGGAAGGAGCACACTTCGCAATCGGCAACAGGCGTGCCATTTTCGTTGCGATAGAAGTCATGCTTGTAATAGTAGGTGCCGTCCGCTTCAACCGAAGTGGCTCGCTGCGTGCATGCCGCATCGGCGTAAACAGGCGTGTTTTGGGTGAAGTAGTAGTACTTGTTCTGCTTGGATGGGTTGAACCAGGCCTTGGTCGTACCAAGATCCTTATCTTGCTTGGTGTCCGACCACTCGTTGGCATAGAACTTCACTTTGCCGTTTTCGTCGGTGTTGGCCGCGATATACCTCGTCATGTAGCTATCGGGGTTGGCCAGCAGCTCCTCAACCCCGTCCTTCAGGCCGGAGGAATAGAACACCGAAACGGGGGTGGTGGGCTCGTCGACCGTCATGGTGTTGTTAGTCAGGTCGATCTTGAAATGGCGCAGCGGAATAAGCGCGGCGGGAATCTGCACCGTCACCTTGTCGCCGTCTTCTATTTCATCAGATCGAAGGACGGTGATAATGATTTTGCTCAGACTCTCGGAATTCACCGTTCCGTTGAATGTGTAGGTATACCTGGTCCCCTCGAAAGCGTCTTCTTCAACCTTTTCCTCGGTAACATCAGGGTTTTCATACACCTGGCCGTTGTAGACAAGCGCCGACAGCTCGTTCACCTGCATATAATCGCCCAGCTGGTCGTCGAAAGTGATGTTGCCCGTCGTATCTGCCTTGCCCTCGTCGGTCTCGGTGGGGTAACCTGCACCTTCCGTGATCTCCTTGGAGATGTCATCGAAGATCTTCGAAAGCTCGGCGGCGTTTGTTGCGCTCTTGTAGAACGACGAATCCTTGCCCTCATCGTCCTTTGAGCGATCACCGAAGTTCCAGTTGTAGCGATCGCCGCTGCCCCTTGTATAGGTAGCGTTTTTGTAGTTGCTCGAAACGGCATGCATAAACTTGTTCTCATTGGAAACGCTGCTGCCGGTAGGATCGACCGTGGGATTGGCTCCGTTGAAGATGCCAATCGAATACACCGTCGTGCCGTCCTGCTTCATGCTGTACGCAGCGGTAACAGCACCACTTGCCACGGAAGAGCTGAACGAGCTTTCCGTGGTAGGAGTGCCGTCGGTAAAGAAAACAACGACCTTCTTGGCATCGCTGCGCCGCGACGTTTGAACTTGAGCCAATTCCATTCCCGCCTGGGCATTTGTAGCGCCAGCAGGATTAATGGCATTTATCTGGC
>CAVBOO010000179.1:0-3114 GCA_963597045.1 bacterium
TGGCCGACCAATTCAAGACCATCAAAAAGAAGTACGGCAGCCAGGCCTTCTTAATCGGATCCTACGGTTCGACCTACGCCTTCCCTCCGCTTCTTGCCTACGGTGGCCACTCCTCGATCGCGGACACCACTTCGCATGGTTCCTACAACCTCAACCCCGCAACCACCATCGGCATCCCCGCCTACGATGCGGGCAACTGCAACGATCGCTTCGACATGCTCAACGCCGACCTCATCGTGTTCCATTCGTCGAACCCCGCCTGGTCGGCCGCGGGCCTGCCCAGCTACAACTACATCCGCGCTAAAGAAGCCGGCGTGAAGTTCATCACCATCGACCCTGTCTACACCGCATCCGCCCAGCTGCTCGACGCAGACTGGATTCCCATCCGCGGCGGCACGGACACTGCCTTCCTCTTGGGCGTCGCCTACGAGATGCTGCGCCTCGACAAGGAAGAGGGCGACATCATCGACTGGGACTTCCTGGACAAGTACACCGTCGGCTTCGACTCCAAGCACAAGCCGGCCGACCTTAAGGAAGACGTCAATTTCAAAGACTACGTCACCGGCAAGTACGACAAGACCCCCAAAACCGCCGAGTGGGCCTCGAACATCTGCGGCGTTTCGGCCGAGCGCATCACCAAATACGCTCGCCAGCTGGGCAAGAAGAACAACGTTTGGCTGCTGCACAACTTCGCGATGGCCCGCTGTAACGGCGCCGAGAACCTCCCTCAGATGTTCATGACCGTGGGTGCCATGGGCGGCCATATGGGCAAGAAGGGCAACTGCACCGCGAACAACTACCACGCCAATGCAGGCAACGGCGGACCGGCGCTCGTGAACGCTGGATCCACCGGCTTCCCCTCGCTTGAGAACAAGGTCCCCGGCACCATCCCCGGACCTCAAGCTTGGGAGGCTTGCTTCACCGGCAAATACCGCGATGTGGGCAACTGGTACATCACCGGCGCCAACGCCGGCAAGGATTACACCTGCGACATCCATTGCATCGTCCACGACGAAAACGCCTACCTGCAAACAGGTCCCAACATGAAGCGCGGCATCGAAGCGCATCGTAAGATGGACTTCGTGGTCTCGAAGGCTCAGTTCCTTACCACGCAGGCCAAATACTCCGACATCGTTTTGCCCGTCACCACCCAGTGGGAGGTTCCCGGCGGCCTCTTGAGCTCCAACCGCGAGTTCATCCTGTGCTACTCGAAGGTCATCGACCCCCTGTTCGAGGCCAAGACCGACCAGGAAATCAACACGCTCATCATGAAGGCGCTGGGGCTCGACCCGAAGGTCGCCTATCCCTTCAGCGAGAAGCAGGGCTTCTTCAACGCGATCGCCGGCTGCACGGTTGTCGCCGACAAAGACCCCTCGGTTACCGAACCCTTGGTCACCATCACCAGCTCCGATATCAAGAAGTGGGGCGTCGACGGCAAGCCGCAGAAGGGTCGCGTAAGCCTTGACGAGTTCATAAAGAACGGAGGCTACCAGGTAAAGCGCAAGAAGGGCGACGCCTTCAGCGGCTACATCGGCTACGGCGACTTCGTCAAAGACCCCAAGGCGGCACCGCTCACCACCGCTAGCGGCAAGCTGGAGATTACCTGCCAGGCCAAGGCCGACCTGTTCAACAGCTTCGGCTTGTCCGACCGCAAATACACTCCCTACCCGGCCTATATCAAGCCCGATATCGGCTACGAGACCACCTTCAAGGACGGAAAGATCGGCGGCGAAAAGGGCGACTACCCCTATATCATGTTCAACCCGCACTACTTCCGCCGTTCCCACACGGTCTTCGACAACTGCCCCTGGCTGCGCGAGGCTTGGCCGAACCCTGTTTTCCTTGCCGCATCCGACGCCAAGGAAAAGGGCATCGTCGACGGCGACACCGTGCGCGTTTGGACCAAGTACGGCGAGGTGCTGCGCAAAGCCTGTGTCATGGAAAACCTAATGCCCGGCGAGGTTGGCATCCCGCACGGCTCCTGGGTGCGCGTTAACGAGCAGACCGGAATCGACGAAGGCGGCGCCGACAACTTCCTTATCGGCAACGACATCTCCGGCGGCGGCGTGACCAGCTACAACAACAACAATTGCAACTTCGAGAAATACACCGGTACCCCGCTTGAAGACGACAAGGATACCGACCTGCGTATTATCGATCTCGATTAGCAGAAAGGGGTTTTGAGTCATGGCTGTTGGATTCTATTTCGATCAAACGCGCTGCATCGGCTGCCGCGCCTGCCAAATCGCCTGCAAAGACAAGAACCGCCTGGATGTCGGCACTCTCTACCGCCACGTGGACACCTACACGACGGGAAGCTTTCCGGACGTATCGATGTACAACTGCACGCTCGCCTGCAACCATTGCGATGATCCGGCGTGCCTGAAAAACTGCCCTGTCGGTGCCATCTACAAGGCGCCCGACGGAACGGTCATTCAAGACCAAAGCATGTGCGTCGGCTGCCGCATGTGCGTGATGTCGTGTCCCTATCATGCCCCTCATTACATTGAGGAAAAGCATGTTTCGGGCAAATGTGACGGCTGCTACGGCCTGCGTCAGGAAGGAAATCTTCCCGCCTGCGTTGCAGGATGCCCCAACCGCGCGCTCGACTTCGGCGACATCGACGAACTGAAGAAAAAATACGGCGACGACCTGGACACAGGCACCATCACCGTTCTTCCTTCCCCAGACCTCACGCATCCCAATATCCTCATCAAGACCAAAGATTGCGCCTTCGAAAAGGACTACAAGGAGCTCAACTGGTAGCGGCCAAGCTTTGGCGCACGCATTCGCCAGCCCCAAGCTGCACCCGGCCTTCAAATAGCCGGGTGCTTTGGGGCTGGCTTGTTCACTTTCAGGGGTTTATCAGGATTTCCCAGCGCTCTCGCACCGTGAGATGCACGTGAAGGATTATCCTCGATACCAGGGCTTACCACCGAACAAGTTAGGAGCCTGGCATGTCGAATCAAGAAAACGAATCCAAGATCGCGCTCGCACTTGCGCATCGCGCATATCGCTATACCCTCTTTCACCTTGTGTTCGGCGCCGAGCCGAACGCAGACCTGATGAGCAAGGCATTTTCAACGGAGTCCCGCGAGGCCCTCGCCGAGACCG
>CAVBOO010000180.1:0-3092 GCA_963597045.1 bacterium
GTGGTGTATACCTCGGCGACGCTTGCCGTGGATCATAAGTTCGATTCCTTCACTGCCGCGATGGGACTCAACGCTGGCCAAGGTACTGAGGCCGATTGCCTGCAAGTTCCTTCGAGCTACGATTTTGATTCCAATATGCGTGTTTTCGTGCCAACCGATATGCCTGAGCCGAACACTCTTGAGTATTTGGCTGCTCTGCAGACCTTCCTCAGCCGTCTTCATGTTGCGCAGCATGGCTCGCTTTTGACTTTGTTCACCAATCGCAGGGAAATGGAGTCGTGCTTCGAGGTAGTCAACCCGAAGGTTAAAGAGGAAGGTTTGCGTCTGGTTTGCCAGAAGTGGGGTGTGTCGGTTAAGGGCTTGCGCGACGACTTCCTTAAAGATGAAACCTTGAGCCTTTTTGCACTGAAATCGTTTTGGGAAGGCTTTGATGCGCCGGGCTCGACCCTTAAAGGTGTCATCATCCCCAAACTCCCCTTTGGTTTACCAAGCGACCCCTTATCGCGTGAGCGCGAAACGCGTGATTCACGTGCATGGAGTCATCATTCCCTGCCTTCTGCGGTGATTGACGTCAAGCAGGCTGTTGGCCGCTTGATTAGAAAGTCGACAGACAAAGGTTTTGTTGTTTTAGCTGATCATAGGCTTGTTTCTAAACATTACGGCAAGAAGTTCATCAACTCGCTGCCTAGTAACAACGTGGCGTATTTGACGATGACCGAGATCGTTGAAGAAGTTGCCACGGGCAAATGGGGAAGCGCCGGGGGTGCCCGTTAAATGACGCGCAAGCAGAAGAAGGGCTACGGACTTGGGGACAACGAGAAGCGCTCGCTTCATATCGTTGAGTTTTCAAAGGGAAAACCGAATGAGCTTTCTCTGAATGTTCTGGACAACCTAGCTTCCGACACAGGGGAGAAGCGCGGGTTTTTATCTCTCTTGTTCGGTGGGAAGGCCAGCGGCGCCCATCCGTCTACACAGGTCATTGGATCGGATGTGGGTGCTCCGAAAGTGTCGGCAACGAGCTCGGCTGCGGGCGATACCGGTCAGGTGTCGAGTCTTGGCGGCAGCGATGCGGTTAAAACTAAGGTAAGCACCAAAGCTTCTGCTTCTGCCGGTGTCAAGCATATGCATTCGGGCGGGGCTCTAGCGAGTTCCCGCCGCCAAAAAGCACAGGAAAAGAAGGCTTTAAAGGAAAGCAAAGAGAAAGCGAAGCAGGAACGTTTGGCCAAAGCCGAACTGGCAGCTTTGAATCAGGCGCCTTTGATGGGCGGCGA
Organism: bacterium; assembly: GCA_963597045.1. Lineage (GTDB taxonomy): Bacteria > Actinomycetota > Coriobacteriia > Coriobacteriales > Eggerthellaceae > Anaerotardibacter. The sequence goes on from CAVBOO010000180.1 coordinate 1,272, forward strand.
TTTGCTTGACGAGGTGAAGCGTCGCCAAAAAGCTCGCCGAAGGTATCGCGTCGTCAGCATTTGCGTTGTGCTTGTTCTTTGCTTGGCTGGCATCGGCGCCGGCGGCTACTATCTTTACCAGCAGTACCTTGAGCAGCTTGAGGGTATCGACCTGCTTAAAACCTCGGTGGGCGATATCGACGGCGCAGACAACACCATAGTTGCGATAGACGATTACTTCTCGCGTCCTTTTGACGATGGTTCCTTATCCGAGGCTAACCATCTTTTGGACGATATTCCCAGTGCGCAAACCCGTTTGGATAGCGCCAACGAAAGAGCCATGCGTGCCGTCGAGGGCTTGGACCTTGGTTCCGATGATCGACAAGCAGCCGAGCATGCGGTTTCCTCCATTGCCCTGCGCAAGCAGCTTCTTGAGGTTGCCGACGACCGTTTGGTTGACGATGTTGCTGCGAAAACCGCCTACGACGACATGGAGGAAGCCTGGACCGCTGTTCAGGAAGCCAATGCTTTGATGGTGCAGGCCGCAAGCTTGGTTGCCGACACCACAAACGACAACGTCAACCAGGCGAGCGAATACATGAAGCAAGCAAAGTTGCGTTTCAAGGACGCTAAAAAATCGCTCAAGCAAGGATTCAAGGCATATCCTTCAGCTAAGGAGAGCAAGGAATACGACTACTTGGATTTGCGTATCAAATCGATTTCTTATGCGCTTAAATCCAATGAAGCGATCCTGGTCCAAGACAAGAAAACGGCCGAGAAAAACAACGACAAGTACAACAAGCTCGATAAAAAGGCAGCAAAGCTGAGCAAGAACTTCAGCGATGGCTTTACCTCCGTGATCGTAAAAGCCTATGCCGCCAATCAGAAGGAATTGCAGAGCAAGTACGAGAGCATCCGAAGCGATATGGGTACCCATGATTCCTACCTGCGCGATTACCTGGGCAATGATTCCTGGGTGTAGCCAGTGGCCCGGCTTGCTAAGTTTGGAGCTGCCTTGCGGTGAAGAGCATTTGAACATGTCACAAGAATGTCAAGCTTAAGTTGAAATGTCGTATACTAGCCATTACGTATGACTAGATATATAGCCATATCAGCGCGCCTATGCCTGCTGAATGGCTCAATGAAATATCCCAGAAGGGAAGATCAATGGCTCGACTAATCGATGACGTCACGTATCTTTCAGAAGAAATCGGCGCCAGACCCGCAGGAACCGAAGAGGAGCAACAGGCGGCTCTGTTCGTTGCCGAGACCCTTCAGCAGGATGCTGGCTTCCAAGCCGTTATCGAGGATTTCAACGGCATCGTGAACCCCGACTTGCCCAAAGCCGTCTGCTTCACGGTTGCTTTCGTCTGCGGCTTGATTTCCCTGCTTGTTCCCTTGCTCACTTTGCCCGCAGCTTTGATCAGCTTGATTGCTGCGGTTTTGTTTGCTCTTGAGATTCTGGACAAACCATTCCTTTCAAGGTTTTTGAAAGGTGGCATCAGCCAGAACGTCGTCGCCAAATATCAACCCGCAGGCGTTCCCAAGAAACGCCGCAAGATCATCCTTGTTGCTAATTACGACAGCGGGCGCGTGGTTCCCGATCAAAAGGGTTTCATGCAGACCTATCGTCGCATTTTCGAGATTGCCTACATTGTGGGAATCGTTTTGATCCCCGTTTTGCTTTTGCTCCAGAGTATCGTGTTCCCCGGTGCTTCGGGCGTTGTTGACGGTGTGTTCAGCTTCTTGACGGTCGTTGCCATGATCTTGGTTGCCGTGCCCGTCGTACTTACTATCATTCATAAGAAGGCTGAATACACTGGTGCTGCCAACAACAATGCT
>CAVBOO010000181.1:0-3074 GCA_963597045.1 bacterium
GCTCAAGGGTAAGGTAGCGGACCGTCTGCTCGACCTCGCGCTCAAGGCTGATAAGGTCCGAGGAGTTTTCCAGGGTTGCCCGGTAGAAGGTGGCGAACTCGCGCAACATGACGCGCGCCTTATCGGGGTCGATGCGGCAATAGGAAGCCATCGTGTTGATGGTGTTGAAAAGGAAATGCGGGTTGATCTGGCTCTGAAGCGCTTTGAGCTCCATACTCGTGGCGAGCTTCTTCTGGTCCTCCAAGCGCAGTGCCGAGATCTGCGTGCTCAAAAGCTGCCCAAAGCCCTCGGCGATGGACACCTGGCTCTCGGTGATGCGGGCGGGGTCGGAGTAATAGAACTTCAAGGTGCCCAGCGTGTCTTTGCCCTCGTTAAGAGGAACGATGATCGCCGCCTTGATGCCCTTGACCGGAGTAGGCAGTCCGACCTCCTGCTGGGAGCGCAGCACGCGCGTTTTGCCGTCTTTGACCGTGTAGGCCGTGGCGGCGGTGCGAATGCGTCCGCCAAGATGGCCAAGCTCCGAACGGCCGATACCGCAGTAGCCCAGAACGACCTTGTCGTCGGTCATCGCGACAGCGCACGCCGCAACGTTGGGAAGCAAAAGCTCGCAAACATGCTGAGCACTCGAGGTGTCGTAACCGTCGCGCATCGCCTCGAGCGTCTGACTTGCCAGGTTCAAAACCTCAAGAGACTGCTTGGCCTTCAAGTGATCGGGGTCGAACATGAAGGCGAAGGTCAAAAGCAGGAAAAGCGTGAACAAAAGGCCCGAAACGAACATCACCATGAAATTATGCTCGGGACCGAACATCGCCCAGCCGAGCACACAGCCGCTGATAAGCGCCAGGCACAAAAAGCTCGCCTCGGCGATAAGCTGCAAATTGTTATGGGAGATAACGCCTCCGAAGCGCTTGTCCTCGTCGCCCACGACGCATCCTTTCCTAGCTTCGAGCTACACACCTATAGCAAGGCTGGCAGCGGCGCGCAGACGCACGCCCTAGCAAAGGATACCGAAGCTCCTTGCCTACAGAACGCCAAACTCGTTAGCGGCAAGAAGGATGGCGCCCAAAACCAGGAAGCCGCCGAAAACGAAACGCAGGCGGCGCTCGGGAATGTAGTTGACCAGCGTGGCGCCCAGAAAGGCACCGGGGATGGAACCGCAGGCCATGGCCAGGCCAATCAGGAAATCGATGTTGCCCAGCATTCCCTGGGTGATGGTCCCCGGGATTGCCAGTATCAAAATCGCGATAAGCGAGGTGCCCGAGGCCTGCTTCATCGAAATGCCCAAAAACGAGATGAACAGAGGCACCATGATGAAACCGCCGCCGACGCCGACATAACCCGAGGCCAAGCCCGCGATCAAACCGAAGAGCGCGCCCTTCAAGAGGTCCTTGCCGGAGAGCTTGGGCAAAAGCGCATCCATCTCGGCAAGATGGGCGACGCGGGCGGCCTTCTGCTCCTCGGGGCTCAAGCCCGCACGCTCGGAGCGCTCGGCCAGGGCCTTGCGGATGTTGGCGATAGTGCCCACCCCACGAGGGGCCGCGAATGCCTTACGGAACATCTTCCATGCGCTGTAGCCCATGATCAAGGCCATGACCAACATGACCAGCCACGACGGCGAAGCATTTGCCAAAAGCACGCCGACCGGCGAAACGAAGGCGCCGGCAATGCCCGCCACTACGCCGAGTTTGGGTACGCAGGTGCGGTTGCGGATATGCGTCACGAAGCCGGTGATGGATGTGGGGATGATGGTGAAGAGCGATGTCGCCGTGGACACGATGGCGGGAAGCCCGAAGCCCAGGCGCAGCAAGGGCACCATCACGGTGCCGCCACCGATTCCGAGCATGCCGGAAAAAACACCAATGACCAGGCCGCATGCGATAGCGGCCAAGAACATTTCGAGCATTTACTCGTCCTCACCCAGGTTCAGGCGAATCTCGCCCGTAAGACCGGGGTCGACGTTGATGTTGGGAATGTCCAGACTGGCGATGCTCGGCACGTGGTAGCGCTTCGCCTCGGCATCACCCTCGGGCGCAACGGACGAAGCAGCGGCATCATAGGGCTCAACCGCAGCTTCCGCTGCGGCTGCAGTGGCGGCCTCGGCGGGCTGCTCGGGAATCTCGACCGGGGCAACGACCACGGTCTCGCCTGCCTGGCGCGCAAAGGCCGCCTGGGCAAGAGCCTGCACCAAGGCATCATCCGATTCCGTGGCAAGCATGACTTCGGGCCACACGCGCTGGAAGTCGAAGTAGCGCGAGCAGTTCTGCTCGGCGTAAGCCTGGGCAAGCGTCGTCGCCTCGCGGGCAGCACGGCGATATTCCTTCTTATCGGAGCGCACCAGGGAGCGCAAAAGCGCGGTCCTCTTCACGCGCTTGGCGATGCCGGGCTCCAGGAAGGGGCCCGGGTAAGGCTCAAGCGAAGAGGGCTTGATCTGCAAAAGGTCGATCTGCGAGCGGCTGAACTCGACCTTGGAGTACTCGTAAATCCAGCGGTAGATGTCCTTGCGGAATCGATGACCCTCGTGGCGGTTCTTCGGGGGCAGATGACGGCATGCCCAGCGATTGTCGAACCAAACGTCCGAGCCATACATGCGCAGATTAAGCAAATAGTCCAGATCCTCGCCGCGGTGAATCCACGCGTCAAAGCTCAGGCGCTTGTACACCTCGCGATGAAGCGCGAGCATGCCTCCGCAAACGTGGTTGGAACGCGACAGCCTGGGGCCTGCCATGGCACGGTCGATCCAATGATTGAAGGCGCGACCCTGCTGCCAGAAGTAGTTGTACCAGCGATTTTGGCTCTTCGAGTGGTAGTTGTCCTCGTCGTTTAGGTAGTAACCTGTTTTGGCAAGAATGGGAATGCCCTTCTTGGTGAGCTTGCCCAAGCCGTACATCGCGCGGCGCAAAAACTCAGGGTCCCCAATTACCTCATCGTCATCCACGAAGACGACGGAATCGAAGCCGAAAGCGTTGGCCACCACCAAGCCAAGGTTGCGGACCGCACCGTAACCGCAAAGGCCGATCTCCTTGGAAACGTCGCCGAAGCCGTGCTGAGCCAGGCGCTGCTGGATGATCTGGCAT
>CAVBOO010000182.1:0-3059 GCA_963597045.1 bacterium
TCAAGAGGTTGTTTTGCGCACGCTAATTTGAATGACGCTTGGAGGGGCTTCGTGAGCGACATACTTGATTCATCTCGGGATGCAGGCGCCGACTTGCCAAAGGGCACCGATGGTGTTGGCAATGCCGCCGCGCCCGTTGAGCTTGTCGTGTTCGATTTCGATGGTACGTCCATGAAGGGCAACAGCCCGGTTCAGCTCGTCTTCTACCTATGGCGCAAGGGCATGCTCAAAAAGCGCGTCATGCTTCGCATCGGCACTTGGGGCCTGCGTTACAAGCTTCGTCTTCCGCAGGATGAATCCTGGGTGCGCGGTCTTGTGTTCAGCGCCTTCGAGGGAAAGCCCAAGGCTTTGGTGGACGAGTTTCTCCATGTTTTCTGCGACGAGGAGATAGAGCCCCGTTTCCGTCATCAGGCCGATGAGGCCATTGCCGCCCATCATGCAGAGGGGCGCGTGGTGCTTTTGGTTTCCGCCACCTTCGAGCCCATTGTCGAGCGCATCATGGAGCGCCATGGCTACGATCATCATTTCGCCACGCGCATGCGCCTTGATTCCCACGGCAACTACACGCGCGAGGTCGACGGTCTGCCCGTTGAAGGGGCCGAGAAGCTTCGCCTGGTACGCCTGTACGCCGATAAAACCTACGGCGAGGGCAATTGGAAGCTCGTCTATGCTTACGGCGATCATCATTCCGACCGCACCCTGCTCGACGCTGCCGAGCACCCATGCGCGGTGACGCCCGACCAACCCCTGGAGCGCACCGCCAAAAAGAAGCATTGGGAAATTCTCGATTGGGACGACTAGTTCCCATCAAGTTATCGTTCGTCGACGTTTTTAGCGTTCAGACGTGAGTCGTGCGTCCCTCAAGGGCTGTTCGCAGGTTGCACGCGCAAGGACCCTTGGAGATCTTCTTCCTGGTGATTTTCGCTTTTTGTGATGGGCATGATTATTTTCGCCACCGCTTCTTCTTTACGCATAAAATGAAGGGTCTAAAAGAATTCATAAATGCGAGTAAGGAGGTGCGCTGTCCATGAGCTTCGATGCAGGCAGAGGCGATGCCCCAAGGGCCGATGATCGCTCCAATTCTTCCGAAGACTTTTTGCAGCGTGCCGCCCGTGCCGTCGATGCGGGCGATGCTATTTTGGGCGTTCATCTATATCTTGCCGCCTTCGAGCGCGCGCTCAACGAGAACATGGTTCCGAGCTTCGATTCCCTGGAAGGGATGGAAGTCGCTTGGCAGATAGCCATCGAGGCAAAGCAGCGCTCGCTTGCCGAGTACATCTTCGAGCGTCTTGAGCCCTATCTTTCCGAGGATGCCGCGGCTCGTCACGCAGACGCTTTGCAAAGGCTTGCTTTCGATAAGCTTGAGGATCTGGGATTCCCTCGCGAAGCCATCGAGGGGATGGCCGATTTGGTTGGTCAGGATTATTCCGATTCGCTCGACGAGGCGGAGGCGAGCAACGTCGACGCAGCGCTTTCGTTCATGGGCTTCGACCTGTCGGGCGCCGATGGGCTCTCCGGGCTCGTTTCCAAGCGCGCCGAGGACCGTGGTGGTTTCGTTTCCGACGAGGAAGTCGAAGATCCCGCTCCCACCGATGCTTTGCGTGCGTCGCAGGAAGATCTTCGTCGCCGAATTGCCGAGACGCTGGCCAAGCCGGACGATGGCGCCTCCGACGAGAAGGCGGATGCTGCGGCTTCCGAGCCCAAATCGCCCGAGAAGAAAAAGCCCTCTGTTCGTTTTTCCCAGATCGTCATTCCTTCCAAGGAAAAGGCTGAAAAGCAATCGCAGTGGTTCGGATACCAGGACCTTTGCGGCTACGGCGATGTCATACGAACGATGGAACAGCTGGGAATAGGGCATCAAAACGATGCGAGCTATCGCAATTTCTTGAAGATGCTCAACGAGCGTCATGGTTTGGATTTCCCTCCGTCGCTCGGTACCTTGATGTTCGTTTCCGAAGCGCGTGAGGACGCCAACTACTTCATGGCGGCAACCGCCGGCGAGCTGCGCGTTCCGGCTGTGCGCATGCGCTTCGACCGCAACGCTGCCGGGCAAACGGTCCTGGTTGTCATGGCCTCGCCCGATTTCCCCGCCAGGCTCAATCAAATCGCACGCCACGGCTTTTCCGCTCCGGCTGCGGTGATCTTGGAGGACATGGATTTGTGGCAGGTGCCCGAGCTTGACCTGCAAATGGACGAGATGAGCATGTCGAATTTCATGCAGATGCAGGTGAGCCGTGGTGCGCGCGAGGCGATGGCCTTTTTGTCTGTTGCGCTTGCGACTCCCGAGGTCATGGTGATGGCATCCTGCGCCGACGTCAATGCGATGGACCCTTACTTCAGGGACTTGCTGGGCATGTACACCCCGATCGAGATCGCCTTCCCTGGCGAACTTGAGCGTCGCGAGCTTTGGCGCAAGGCCCAGGCCGACCATCCTTCCTTGCGCGGTCTGGACATCTTCCAACTCGTCGAGTGCTCCAAGGGCCTTACCCGTTACGACATTTACGAAATCGCCAAGGAAGCGGTCGAGAACGCCTACCGTGAAAGCTTGACCCGTCAGCGCTTCTGCGCCGTTCAAACCTCCGACATGCTCATGCGCCTATCCACCTTCCATCCCCTTGACTCCGATGCGTATCGGGGCATGGAGGACATCTTGATGTCCGAGTTGCGCGACAGTCTTGATGGCGGTGTCGATTCGTTGCTGGGGGGAAGGTAATGGAGATCACGCGTCGCTGCGACTATGCTTGTCGCATCATTCGCGCCGCTTACGAGAACGGCGACAAATACGTGTCGGTGGGCGAGATAGCGCAGCGCGAGCAGATTCCTCTGGCTTTCGCTCGCAACATCCGCTCCGAGCTCGTCGACGCCGGGTATCTGCAGACCATCCGCGGTGTCCGTGGCGGCATTCGCCTCAGCTGCGATCCCGCCAAGGTTACTCTGTACGATGTCCTGACGGCCATCCAGGGCCCCATGGGCGTTTCGCCCTGTACCATCGAGGACGGATACTGCTCTTGTCGCAACACCTGTCAGTACAACGCCGTCTGGCGTGCGGCCGATAAGCT
>CAVBOO010000183.1:0-3049 GCA_963597045.1 bacterium
GATACGGCCATGGGCACCATGCTCAAGTACGGCTCCGAATCGGCCAAGCAGTTCTACGAGATGTGCGTGATCAATCCCACTTTCGCCACGGCACACCGCGAAGGCGATATCCATATCCACGATATGGACTTCTACACGCTTACCACTACCTGCTGCCAGATCGACCTGCGCAAGCTCTTCAAGGGCGGTTTCTCCACGGGTCACGGCGTCCTGCGCGAGCCCAATGACATCTCGAGTTACTGCGCTCTTGCCTGCATCGCCATCCAGTCCAACCAGAACGACCAGCACGGTGGCCAGTCTGTGTGCGACTTCGACTACGGCTTGGCCCTTGGCGTTCGCAAGACCTATCGTCGCCTTTTCAAGAAGCACCTGGCTGAAGCTCTTAACCTTCTTGCCGAAATCGACAACAGCAAAGAGTTCGCCGAGACCATCGTCGGCCGTGTCGAGGGCGAGACGGGCAAGGTAGCCACCCTCGTTCTCGATCAGACCTTCGTGCATGAGCTTAAGAGCGCTCTTCTTGAGGCCGGCATCGAGGAAGCCATCATCGATAAGGCGCTTGAGTACACTGAGCGCAATGCCAAGACCGACACCGATCGCTCCACCTTCCAGGGTATGGAGGCACTGATCCACAACCTGAACACCATGCATTCACGCGCAGGTGCTCAGACGCCCTTCAGCTCGGTTAACTACGGCATGGACACCTCTGCCGAAGGCCGAATGGTCATCAAGAACATGCTGCTGGCCACCGAGCAGGGCTTGGGCTCCGGCGAGACTCCCATCTTCCCCGTACAGATTTTCCGCGTGAAGGAGGGCGTCAACTACAACCCCGGCGACCCCAATTACGACCTGTTCAAGCTTGCCATGCGCTGCTCCGCGAAGCGTCTGTTCCCCAACTTCAGCTTCGTTGACGCACCCTTCAATCTTCAGTACTACAAGGGAACCCCCGAAACCGAGATTTCCTACATGGGATGCCGTACGCGCGTCATGGGCAACGTGCACGACCCCGAGCGCGAGATCACCACGGGTCGCGGCAACCTTTCCTTCACCTCCATCAACCTGCCTCGCTTGGCCATCAAGTCCAAAGGCGATATCGATCTGTTCTTCGACCTTCTTGACTCCAAGCTCGGTCTTGTTGCCGACCAGCTTGACGAGCGTTTCGAGATCCAGTGCCGCAAGCGCGTTTACAATTCGCCTTTCCTCATGGGCCAGGGCGTTTGGATCGATTCCGAGAAGCTCTCGCCCAACGACGAGCAACGTGAGGTTCTGAAGCACGGCACGCTCACCATCGGCTTCATCGGCCTTGCCGAGTGCTTGAAGGCCCTTACCGGCAAACATCATGGCGAATCCGCCGAGGCTCAAAAGCTCGGTCTCGAGATCATCGGGCACATGCGCGGATACGTCGATCGCCGCTCCCAGGCAACCAAGCTCAACTATTCGCTTATCGCAACGCCCGCAGAAGGCTTGTCCGGCCGATTCGTTCGCCTGGATCGCGCGCGCTACGGCGAGATTCCGGGTGTTACCGATCGCGATTACTACACCAACGGCTTCCACGTTCCCGTGTACTACAACATCAACGCCTTCGATAAAATCACCATTGAGGCGCCCTACCATGCGCTTACCAATGGCGGTCATATCTCCTACATCGAGCTCGACGGTGATCCCACCGAGAACCTCGAGGCGTTCGAGAGCGTGGTTCGCTACATGAAGGAAGCCGGCATCGGGTACGGTTCTGTGAACCACCCGGTCGACCGCGACCCCGAATGCGGTTACAACGGCATCATCGGCGACCGTTGCCCCAAGTGCGGAAGGACCGAAGACGACGGCACCCGCTTCGAGCGCATCCGCCGCATCACCGGTTACCTTGTGGGCACGCTCGATCGCTTCAATGATGCGAAGCGCGCTGAAGAGCACGATCGCGTCAAGCACGGCGTCAACCCCTCCGAAGCGAAGCTCGCTCATCCTGAGGTGTAATCTCAGAACAAGGGCAAACGATCTTGCAGGGGCCGCAATTCGGCCCCTGTTTTCTATACGAGGTGGCACATGTCTAAAAGCATCAGAATGTACGGAACGGTCGATGATTCCATCGTTGATGGTGTTGACCTGCGCTTCGGCGTGTTCGTTCAAGGATGCGCCCACCATTGCCCTGGTTGCCATAACGAGGATTCGCAGAACTACGAAGGCGGATACCTTATAAGCACCGACGAGCTGGAACGCGAGATCATCGCTTCGCACCGCCGAAACGTCACCTTCAGCGGGGGAGAGCCCTTCGACCAAGCTGAAGCGCTGTGCGAGCTTGCCCAAAGCCTCAAATCAAAAGGATTCAACCTTTGGATTTACTCGGGATATCTTTACGAGGATCTAAGCTCGGGCAAAGTCAACGAATACGCTCAAGAACTCTTGGGTCTTTGCGACGTGCTGGTTGACGGCCCCTTCGTGCAAAGCCTTCATTCCTACGATTTGAAGTGGAAGGGTTCCTCGAACCAAAGGGTGATAGACCTTGCGAAAACTAGGGCGCAAGGAAGGATCGTTTTGTTCGAGCAAGAGGACTTGGGCTTTTCCGTACCCCCAAGTTGGTAAAGAAAACCACCCCCGCTTTAGAGTGAACCCACCTTTGCTGAAGGTGGGTGCCCGCAACGAAGTTCCTGGCTTTCGTGCCAACAGGCGCGAATCCCCATTCCGATCGTTTCTAAGGCTCCCTAATAGAAGTCATCGGTCCACCGCGAACACGGGAGTGGTCAACTTGAATATATCGCGTCAGCCCCAAAAGAAAAGTCTTGACGTTTCTGTAATTGTGAGAATGCCCTGGTACACCAAAAATGTGCGGTAAGGCTATCCTTAAGAGCCTGCAGCAAACATAGCTTTGATGCCAGGAATCGAAGATGCGTTGAATGAAGGTGGGTGCCCAATTGAAAAGCAGGATTGTTTTGATCCCTTCCTTTTCACAGCTTGATTACTTCAAATCGCTGTATCTGAAAAAGGGCGAATGCCTCTTGGGAACCACCTTCACCACTCTTTCGTTGTGGGTTGATGAACTGTGGACCTTATATGG
>CAVBOO010000184.1:0-3048 GCA_963597045.1 bacterium
AGCGCAGCCAAACCGCCGAAGGAAGCGCCGTAGCCCACGCTGGTGGGAACCGCGATAACCGGACACGAAACAAGACCGGAAACCACGCTGGGCAGTGCGCCCTCCATGCCGGCAACCGCGACGATCACCTGGGCGTCGGCAAGCAGGTCCAGGTTGGAAAGTAGGCGATGCAAGCCCGCAACACCCACGTCGTACAGGCGCACAACCTTGTTGCCCAAGGCCTCCGCCGTGAGCGCGGCCTCCTCGGCCACGGGAAGATCGCTGGTGCCCGCGGCGGCAACCACGATGGAGCCGTTGCCACTAGGCTTCGGCAGGGTGCCGATTATGCCGACGCGCGATTCCTTGTGGTAATCAAGATTGAAAACGCCCTGCAAATCGGCAGCAGCATCGGCGGAAAGACGCGTGATCAAAACGCAATCCTGCGCCTTCACAAGCGCCGCGCAAATGGCATGCAGCTGCTCGGTGGTTTTGCCTTCGCCGTAGACGACCTCGGCTGCACCTTGGCGGATTGCGCGATGGTGGTCGAGTTTCGCAAAGCCCAGGTCCTCGAAGGGCTGCTGTTTGAAACGCAGCAGAGCATCCTCAACCGAAAGCTCGCCGGCGGCAAGCATACGCAACGTAGTTTCGATATCGACTTCAGACATAAGGCTCCCTTGCGCTCTTAGCCTAAGAGCTCATGCACCTTAGGCATCCACTCGCTGATCTTGATGTGCTGAGGGCAGTGCTCCTCGCACAATCCGCACGAGATGCAGTCCTCGGCGCGACGGCCGAAATTCCCCACCTCGTTGGCGTAGTTGTCGCGCGCCATCTGCAAATCGTTGTAAATGAAGTTTAGGTTGTAAGCAGTAAAGTTGTTGGGGATAACGATGTGATTTGGACAATATTCCACACAATAGTTGCAACCCGTGCAAGGGATCGCCGCACACTCGTCGAAAGCCTGTTTGGCGCGGGCTATCACCGCCAAGTCCTCATCGCCGAGCATGCCGGGGTGGGCCTTGTTGGCAAGCGCGACGTTTTGGCGCGTTTGCTCCAAGTTCGACATGCCGGAAAGAACAACCGAGACCTCCGGCAAATTCCAAAGCCAGTCCAAGCCCCATTCGACGTTCGAGCGCTTGATGGGCGCGGCATCGAAAACCTCCTGCGCGCTTGTTGGCACGTTAACCAGATAACCGCCGCGCAAGGGCTCCATAACGATGACGCCCAGCCCCCGCTTGGCTGCCTCACGCAGGCCCTTCAAGCCCGCTTGGTAATCGGTGTCGAGATAGTTCAGCTGAATTTGCACGAAATCCCACGGCGCGGCATCCAGAATTTCCTCAAAAAGCTCGTAGTCGTCATGAAAGCTGAAACCCATGTACTCGATGCGGCCATCGGCCTTGGCACGCTGGATATCGTCCAAGATCCCTAGGCGCTTGGCACGCTTCCAGGTGCCGCCGTTGATGGAATGAAGTAGATAGAACTCGATGTGGTCGGTTTTCAGGCGCTCAAGCTGCTCGGCCAGGATGCGGTCGAAATCGCCCACCTCGCGCCACAACCACGAGGGACTCTTCGTTGCCAAGTGGACCTTGTCGCGGTAGCCATCCTCGAGAATGTGCGCCGTTATCTCCTCCGACTTGCCGTTGAGGTAGTTGTAGGCGGTGTCCAGATAGTTGACCCCGTTGTCGATTGCCTCCCTGACCATGGCAATCGACTGCTCCATGTCCACGTCCTCGATGGTGGTGTCGTTGGTGGCGCGACCGCCGTTCTTCATCGGCAGACGCATGATGCCAAAGCCCAAAGGCGAGACTTTCACGCCCGTTTTCCCCAGTGTGCGCAACTCCATACCTTACTCGCTTTCCCCTTCAGGAACCCTGACGAGCCCCTAGCTATTCAGTTGAAAAAGGCGCAAGACCTCTTCTATCCTGCGCCTCTTTTTTACACATTGAACTTGAAGTGCATGACGTCGCCGTCTTGAACGACGTAATCCTTGCCCTCCTGGCGAAGCTTGCCCGCCTCGCGGCAACCCTTCTCGCCGCCGAGGGCGATGTAATCCTCGAAGCTGGCGGTTTCGGCCTTGATGAAACCGCGCTCGAAATCGGAATGGATGACGCCCGCAGCCTGAGGGGCCTTGGCGCCGACCGGGATGGTCCACGCACGCGCCTCAACCTCGCCCGAGGTGAAGTAGCTCTGCAGGCCAAGCAGGTGGTAGGCCGCCTGAATCAGGCGAACCAAGCCGGACTCGGTCATGCCCATTTCCTCAAGGAACATCTCGGCGTCCTCGGGATCGAGCTCGGCGAGCTCGGCCTCGGTCTTCGAGCAGATGGGCACGGGCTTTTGACCATCGATTTCGGGCAGGTCATCGTTCAAGCGATCCTCATCGACGTTGGCGATGTAGAGGATGGGCTTCATCGTGAGCAGGCAGAGCTCGCGGATAACGTCCTTTTCCTCATCGCTCAAATCCAGGCTCAGCGCGCGATGCTCCTCGAGCAGGCCCTCATGAACCTTCTTCGCCGTTTCAAAAAGAAGGGCACGGTCCTTGCCGTAGCGTTTGGCGTCCTTCTCCAAGCGAGGAAGCGCCTTCTCGATAGTGGCGATGTCGGCCAAGATCAGCTCGGTTTTGATGGTGTCGACGTCGGCTTCGGGGTCGACCTTCTTGGACACGTGCTCGACGTTCGGATCGCTGAAAAAGCGCACAACCTCGCAAATCGCATCCGTATCGCGAATGTTGGCCAAGAACTTGTTGCCCAGTCCCTCACCGTGGCTTGCGCCTTCCACCAGGCCTGCGATGTCCACGAACTCGACCGTTGCGGGAACGATCTTCTTAGCGTGGTCGAGCTCGGCCAAGGCCTCGAGGCGCTTGTCGGGCACGGGAACCAGGCCGACGTTGGGCTCGATGGTCGCAAAGGGATAGTTAGCCGCAAAGCCCGTCTTCTTGGTGAGTGCGGTGAACAAAGATGACTTGCCGACGTTGGGAAGGCCGACGATGCCAATGGAAAGAGCCACGGAATTCTCCTTGGATTGGATACGGTAAATATTGTTTAGCGTTCAAGAATCATACCACCCCCAAGCAGG
>CAVBOO010000185.1:0-3005 GCA_963597045.1 bacterium
GAGCGATCCAGCGTAGCGGCACTCGTCGCGGCCGATGCGCTGTGGCCGGTGGATATGCCCTAAGGCGACGTAGTCGAATGCCTCGAAAGCGCTGGCGTCCACATTGTCTAACCCGCCAAGGTTCAGCTCGGATGCGCTCCGTTCTGTCTGCTGTCCCTGTGCGGTGACGAATTGGTGGGCAACAAGAATATTGCGTTTAGCTGGATCGAGTTCGCAGCTTGAAAGCGCGCATTCGAGTGCGCGCGTGTAGTCGCTTTGGACGTCCTCGTCGGGAAAGAAGGGGCGCACCTGCGCGGGCTTCAGGAAGGGCATGAGCCAAAAATCCACCGGACCAAATTCATCTTCGAGTTCTACTTTGTGCACCCGCCCGTTGAAAAGGGGAGGGAAGTAAACCCCTTGCTTCTCGAGGATGCTTTGAGCGTAGGCTACGCGCTCGGCCGAGTCGTGGTTGCCAGGGACCCCCAGCACCTTGATGCTGCGCTCTACAAGCTCGCTGATAAACCAGTCGACGAGCTGAACCGCCTCGGCGCTTGGCGCCGCTTTGTCGTACAAATCGCCAGCGATGACGACGGCATCGAGCTTTCGGTTGCTTGCAGTGTCTAGTATCCCCTCAAGGGCGAAGCGCTGGTCGTCGAGCATGTTGAAACCGTTGACGATTTTGCCTATGTGCAAATCGGATAGATGCAGCAACTTCATGGGCGAGTCCTCTCGGGGCAATCGGGTTTCGTTTGCAGGCAGCGCAACTGTACGATGAGTGCGATTGGCGTGTCCGTGCGCCGTTAGTCTGTTGCGCTGTTGCGGTGGTCTCGGGTTTTAAGCGACGGTTTGCTGTGCGGGCGGACGCGAGCCTGCAGGCGAGCGAGCTTACAGCATGCTTGTGAGCGGCCCTTGGCTGATGATGCTCGCTTTCTGCGTTGCGCGGCTTAGGGCCGTGTAGAGGCGGCAGCGCGACAGCTCGTCGTTCGTGTAAACCTCCTGCTGCGCATCGGCTATGAGCACCTGTTCGAACTCCAGGCCTTTCGCCAGGGCGACGTCCATTACCAGCACACCCGATTCGGGCAGCTCATCGTGCTTGTCAAGGATGAGCGCCGGGCTGTCGTCGAGCCATTTCGCCATCCACTTCACGCGGCTCTTTTCCGCGACGATGACGGCTGCCAACCCTTCGACCTCGCTGTTCATGCGCTCGATTTCTGCACGGACGGCCGATTGGTACTCGTCGGTGTCAAGGCATTCCTTGATGCTCGGCTCGTACCCGGGCCGTTGGATGGAAGAAGTCTTGATGCGCTCGTCGGCAGGCATAAGGCCGGTGAAGAGCTTGGTTATTTCGGGGCTTGAGCGGTAGCTGGTCATAAGCTGGCATTCGTGAACCTCGCCACGTGCTGCGCTGAAGATCTGGCGAATCTCGTCGAAGCTTGCGGTGCCCGCCTTGATGGCTTGGTTCGGGTCGCCGAGCAAAAGGAAATGCGCGTTGTTGAAGTAGCGTGCCAAAACCATCAGCTGAGCGCAGGAATAGTCCTGCACCTCGTCCACCATGACATAGCGCGCGCTTCGCTTGCTGCCTCCTGCAAGTGCGAGCTTAAGATAGAGCCACTCAGCGCTGTTAAGTGCTTTCTTCTTGAGCATGCGCATGCCTATCCTGTCGATGCGCAGCCAGTCGCCATTTTCAATCGCTTCCTCGATGGGCGCGTAGCGATCCTTCAGGTAGGTGAGTGCGTAATCCTGAAATTCGGTTTCGCTGGCCGGTTGGATGGGCATGCCGAAGATGCGCATCATCTCGTCGTGGTCCAGGTCCATCATCGCATCGAAGGTGTCCTCGCTGCGTGAAAGGCGCTTGATGCGCTGTGCCAAACGCTCATGAAGCTCATCTGCCGTCAACGCGGCATGATGCGGGCCTGCAGGAATTGATTTGAACTGTCGGTAGGCGTTGCGTGCCGTAGATGCGCTGAGCACCACCTCGTCATCAACTTTCAGATCGGCGAAGTCCCTGCCGTCCAGCGCAAGATCGGGCAGAAGTTCGTCTATCAGGCGAAGGTCGTCTGCGCTCCCTTGCTTTCCCAGGTCGCGGTTGGCGAGTTTGAGCGTGGCCATAAGATCATCCCAGGTGAGGGTCTGCGGGTTTTCTTCGCCCATGTCGGGAAGAACGTTATCGATGTAGCGCTGGAAAACGGAGTTGGGGGTTATCAGGTAGACGTCGCGCGGGCTCAGGTTCTCACGCTGCTGGTAGAACAGGTAGGCGATGCGTTGCAAAAGAACGCTGGTCTTGCCCGATCCGGCGATTCCGTTGACCAAAAGAACGTCCACGTCATCATGCCGAACGACCGTGTTTTGCTCGCGCTGGATAGTTGCAGTGATGTCGCTGAGTTTGTCGTTTCGCCCGCGCGCCAACGAGGCAAGTAAAAGCGGATCCTCGATGGCCACGGTGGTGTCGAAATAGGCGTTGAGCTTGTCGCCCTCGATGTCGAACTGGCGTCGGCACAGAAGTTCGACTTCAATCGTTCGCCCATTTGCGGTGTAGGAAGTTTTGCCGTTGGTTTGGTTGTAGTAGGTCTCGGCGATGGGGGAGCGCCAATCGACGATGAAGTGGCGGCGTTTCTCGTCGGTGATACCCGCAGTGCCGATATAGATATCGCGCGCGGGTGAGCCGGAGCGCAGCTGCAGGCTTACTTTGGCGAAATAAGGCTTTCGCATTAGAAGGTTTGCCGTATCGAGTCTCTGGGCGTCTATGTCGTTGGCCAGGTTGTATTCATCGATGATCTTGTGCATGGCTTCGAACTCGACGTAGGTTTCAAGGTTCACGCCGTTGCCAAAGTCGACGAACAGCTCGTCGATCATGTTGGCCTTGTCGCCTCGTGCGGATTTCAGGCGTTCATCCAAGGAGTGGGCGGCATCGTTGGCGATTCCCTTCAGCTTCCCGTAGGTCAGGCTCAGATGTGCCTGCTCTTCGTCGAAGATTGGGTCTTCGCAGCTGGTTGCATCGGCTTCCAGTTCGTTGTCGTGCTTAATGC
>CAVBOO010000186.1:0-3001 GCA_963597045.1 bacterium
GTGCGCATCGCGCACAGCCACTCGACCTCGGGCAAGGGCGAGCATGCCAAGAACGCGGTGAAGGCGCTGCTCAAGACGCAGGCCAACCGTTACCCGACGGAGCGCTTCGCGTGTAGCAGGTTCGCCGGCGAGTGGCTCTTCGGCAAGGGGGCGGACTTCGAGGTCGTCTACAACGCGATCGATCTCGACCGCTTCTCCTTCCGTGCGGAGGCCCGCGCGAAGGCGCGGGCCGACCTGGGCCTCGTCGGCGGCCAGTTCGCCGTCGGGCACGTGGGGCGGTTCATGGCCCAGAAGAACCACGCGTTCCTCATCGACGCCTTCGAGCAGGTGGCGAGGCGCCGCGAGGACGCGGTCCTCTTGCTGGTCGGCACCGGCGAAGCCGAGGCCTCCGTGGAGTGCTCGGTGGCCGAACGCGGCCTCTCGGACCGGGTGAGGTTCCTGGGGCAGAGGTCCGACATGCCCGATATGTACGCTGCCTTCGACGCGTTCGTGCTGCCGAGCCTCTACGAAGGCCTGTGCCTCGTCGGCGTCGAGGCACAGAGGTCGGGCCTGCCGTGCCTGCTCTCCGACGCGATCACCCGCGAGGTGGACGTGACGGGGGAGTGCCGGTTCCTGGCCATCGACGACCCCGCCGTGTGGGCCGACGCGATCTGCGGGCTTGAGGCCAGAGCGGATGCCGAGCGCGCCGCGGTGGGCGATGAGGCTTTCGTCGACTACGACATCGGCAAGCAGGGCGCTTGGCTGACCGACACTTACGAGCGACTTTACGAAACCGCTTCCGTGCCTTGCGGGCACTGATGTTCTGAGCGAGGATTATTTGCTTCACATTGCGATCATAGGTTGCGGCTACCTTCCTAACCCTGCTGTTAGGGGTGGCGCTGTCGAGACGCTGGTTGACTCTCTCGTTGAGCAGAACGAGGAGAGTAAGCAGCTCCGGCTTCATGTCATGAGTTGCTACGACCCCGATGCCGTGAGTGCTAGCGAGAAGTTTGCGGAGACCGAATTCAGCTACATCAAGTTCCCTTTTTACGTCAAGGCGCTTGATAAGGTTGTCTATCACATCGCCAAGGACCTCCTCAGGAAGACGAACAGCGTTTCCTACCGCTATATCCTTCAGCGCCTCTTCTTTATACGGGAGTGCGGGAAGCTTCTTGATAAGGGCGACTTTGACCTCGTTGTTCTTGAGAACCATGCCACACTCCTTCGCTGCCTGAAGGTCGGCCGGAACCGGGAGAGGTACCAAGGTAAAGTCATCTATCACATGCACAACGAGGTCCGTAATACCTATGGTTGCTCTGCAGAGCTTGGGGAATGCAAATCTATTGTCGGTGTAAGCGATTACGTCAATCGTGTCATTTCCAATAGCAACCCCAGCGTCGTGAGGCCTGATCAGCTGCGCGTTTTGCGTAATCGGGTCGATTCCACTGCTTTTACGCGCGCGTTTTCCGATGGCAGCCGTAGGAGCGTAAGAGAGCGGCTGGGCATCGCGGATGATGAAAGAATGGTTTTGTTTACGGGACGAATTTGCCCCGAGAAAGGCGTGCGCGAGCTCTTGCTGGCTTTTGGAAAGGCCGAGCTTCCTCGGACGCGTCTTGTTGTGGCTGGCGGTTACTTTTTTGGCAGCAAGCTCAAGACGAAATACGAAGAGGAGCTCCATGGCCTTGCCGACGCCCTCGGCGATCGCGTAATCTTCACTGGCTACGTTGACCACGACCTGATTCCGGGGCTTTACGCGGCGAGCGATGTCGTTGCCGTTCCCTCAGTTTGGGAGGACCCGGCTCCTCTTGCTGTTGTCGAGGCGATTGAGGCGGGAAAACGCCTAGTGACCACCGATTCCGGCGGCATTCCTGAGTATGCGCGCTACGGGAAGGCCACCATCGTCAAACGCGACGACCATATGGTAGACGAGTTTGCCCTCGCCCTGAGAGCCGCAATCAATGATTACGGCGGAGTTGACGTTCCCGCCGGTTGGAACCGCGAGGGCTACTACGAGGATTTCGTGCGACTTGTGAGTGAATGAGGCAATATGTTTGCTGTCGTATACATCTTTCTTCTAGCCTTTACATTGTTGCTTTTGGCCGCCATTCGCGGCAAAGATGTGCCGGTCATATTAGTCGGCACATCTTTGCTGTTTGCGACATGTGCTTTTTGCCTCCAGCCGCGTGGAGGTAATTTATATGTTGATACGATTCGGTTCTTTAACACGCTCGATTCCGCAAGGGCTGCTTTTGATTTCGGAGGTATTAAGGCGGCGTGGGATTGCTTGGCCAATCAATGGGGCTACAACGCCACGCCCGTCGCCGGATGGATTCTCCTGCTTGTGTCGGCGACTTCTGAGAACGGTTGGATTAATTTCATAGCCGCATTTGGGGATATCGGGAGCGCCTTTTATTTAATATATAAAGAATGGGATAAGGGTGCTCCTAAAAGCAGCCTCTTGATTTCAGTCGCCTTCTTCATTATGTATTTCAACTTTACAGCGGCCGTAGGTGGGGTGAGGTGCAACCTTGCCGGTTCGTTGGCATGCTGCGTTGCATACTCCGGGCTCAACGGCGGTGGTCGTAGGGTGCTGCATCTGCTTCTCTTTTTGCCACTGATTCTCATCCATCCTTTTGCCGCATCGATTGCCCTTGTCTATGTTGTCGCATCCCTTAAGTTGAATAAGCGGTTCGTATTTGGGGCTGCGGCGGTTGTCTTAGCTATGCAGAGCTTCCTGCAGGTTTATCTTTTTCGGTTCTTTGCACTGTTTCCCAATGTCCCCTTCTTCTCCTCGCTTTCTTTCAAATCGACGCAGTATTTCGGAGATGACGCATACATTGGCAGCACTTCTGTCATGTCGAGATATAGGGCGATCGTGCTTTTTGTGATTCTGCTCCTGATCTGCGTTTCTTACTTTTCCTCAAAGAGAAAACGCGGGATTAAGCTCTCTCAATTTGACAGATGCGTCTGTCTTTACCTTTGCCTTACTGCTGGCTCCCTTATGGACGAGTCGCTTTTTAGC
>CAVBOO010000187.1:0-2963 GCA_963597045.1 bacterium
CGATGACGGTGCCGTTAACCCAGATGCAATTGGCCGCATAAGCTTCCTCTTCGGGAATCTCGACGCGGTTGAACTTCTCGAAATCGGGCTTGGTTTTGAACTCTCCCGAAACGAGCATGTTGTTGTCCTCGAGGTAGTTGACGCCCGTCTTAAGGTGCAGCACGTACTCCAAAGGAACCTCGCTGCCGGAAAGGCCCCAGCCCTCAAGGATTTCAATGAACTGACGAATGCCCTCTTCGTTGGTGCGTGCGGAGCGACCCACGTAAAAATGATCGCCAACCATCATGACGTCACCGCCCTCAAGCGTGCCAGGAGCCGAGATATGAGCGATGTGCTCATCATCGAAGAACTGGCGGATGGTGGGCTCCATCTCGGCGGACTCGCCATTGCGGGTGCCTGCACCAGGATTGTCGATGATGGCGCCGCAGCGAGTGATAACAGCGGTATCCTCGACGAAGCACGCATCGGGGTACTCTTCAAGCGCAGGAAGAACGGTGACCTCGACGCCGCACTGCTTCAGAGCCTCGATATAGGCGTCATGCTGCTCGATGGCCTTCTCGTAAATGGGCTTGCCCAATTCCGGAGCGCTTGTGATGCCATCGCACAGGGATTTACCAGGTCGACGAACAATTACGTGAGAAAATTTAGCCACAAAGGCCTCCTTCTAACCAACTTCGCGGTGGTTCTTTTGGCTGTTTATTGCCAAGTCATTGTATCCCCATCAAGTAAATGCGCAAAAATTTTCAGTTCGATTTCACTTAGCGTCGCCCAAACGGCAAGGCGCAAAAAAACGGGCTCCTGCAAGCAGGAGCCCGAAGACCGAATGTTTTGCGGAAGAACGACAACCCTATAAAAGCTAAACGGAGATGTTACCGGTCAGGATGTTGAAGATGCTCACCACGAAGAAAATCGCGATGGCCGCAGTAACCACCTGCTCGATAGGATTGCCCAAGAAAAGCTCACCGCGCTGACGCTGACCGTAGACGTACAAGATGATGCCCGGCGCGTAAAGAATGGTGGTGATCATCATGCCCGTAAGACCACCAGCGTAAATAAGGAAAACGCTGTAGAAGAAGCCGACCAGGGCGATGATGCGATAAAAAACGAGCTTTGCCCCTGTAACGTCCTTGAAGCTTTCATCTTTATGCAAAATGCTCACGAGCATATAAAGGCTGCTTAAGAAGTACGGCACCAAGATCATGGAAACCGAAACGCTGTAGAAGAACTGATAAGTCTGTTCGGAAACCAATACCAGCACCAGGAACACCTGAATGATGACGCAGGTGACGGTAAGCGTGACGATAGGCGCACCATGCTTGTTCTTTTTCGCGAAGATGGTCGGGAAAACACCCTGCTGAGCTGCCTCGTGAGGGCACTCGGAAGAAATAATGGTGTAGCCGAGCATCGCGCCCATCAACGACAAGGTAACGCCAAGATTGATGAGCGTTGCACCCCAGGGTCCTACAACGTGCTCCAAGATACCGGCCATCGATGGGTTGCCCAGCTCGGCAAGCTCGGCGCGCGTCATAACGCCCATCGAAAGAATAGATACCAGAAGGTAGATAGCAAGAATGCCGATGAAAGCGATGACGGTGGCGCGCCCAACGTCCTTACTCAATTTCGCGCGGCCAGAAATGACGACCGCGCCCTCAATGCCCAGGAAGATCCACACGGAAACGCCGACCATGCCGACAACCTGCTCGAACAGATCGGGACCATCGGGCTCGCCCCAGAAATTATCCATGAAGATAGCCGGGTCAAAATGCTGAGACAAGATCAAAGCCACAATCGCCACGAACAGAGGGACGATCTTCGCGATGGTGGTAAGGATGTTGACGCTTGCAGCCTCTTTAACGCCTCGACTGACGAGAAACCAGCAAACCCAAACGATCACCGAGGCACCGATGACCGATTCGAGGTTGTTGCCTTCTCCGAAAATCGGGAAGAAGAAAGCCAAGCTCGCGAACATCAAGGTCGTGTAGGAAACGTTGGCCATCAGGGCGCTGATCCAGTAGCCGTAGGCCGAAAGGAAGCCCATGTATTTGCCAAAACCGGCACGAGCGTAGCTGTAAATGCCGCCCACCAATTCGGGTTTGTAGCGCGAAAGGGCAAAGAAGCACATCATCAAGGAGAAAACCCCGATGCCGCTTACCACCCAGCCAATCAGAACGCCGCCGGTATTTGCGCCTGCGGCAGCCATGTCGCCAGCCATGGTGAAAACGCCGCCGCCGATGACCGCAGTAATAACTGCCGCGATCAAGTGAGGCAAAGACAAGCCGTTGGGATCGTTTACCGGTCCCGAGCTCTTCAAAGAAGCCATTGGTTCTCTCTTTCTTCAAACAAATTCGCTGGCCCAATTCTTGAGCCAGCGACAAAAACAGAGACCACAATACTCCTAAATTAAGAGCTCGATCCTAAAAAACCGTCTAGTGGAGTATTTATAACGAAGTTGAAACCTTGACCTCTAGCGAAGAAATCCGAACGAATGCTTAAGCAGCAAGAGCTGCGCGAAGTTCGTCCTCACTCTCGAAAGCCACCTCGGTGTTACCGTTTTGACGATCGATCTTGGTGACGGTCCCCTTCCAGGTGGACTCTTCGTGCTTGCCGGAATCAGCCATCTTGAACTCACTCGTTTCCACTACGTAGCGATAGTCGAACTTCGCCTTTTCGGGAAGCTCCTTCTTGCTGAAGCCGTAATCCAAATCGGAAATAAGCTCCGAGATGGCATCTGCAGCCTGCTGGCCCGAAAGGCCAACGACGCCGCGCTCGGGGTTGTACAAGGCAGTAGGCGAAACGTAAACGGTGCGAATGGCTTCACGACGCTTCGACTCGAGCTTGATGATAACCGCAGCGATCACAACGATGCCAATCCACCACAAGATGGCAAGGATCAGGTCGAACGGATTGTCGATATGGTTGAATCCGAGGTAATACCAGAGGAACAAAAGAAATGCAGCAGCTAT
>CAVBOO010000188.1:0-2954 GCA_963597045.1 bacterium
CCATCCACAACGTGACCTTTGAGCCGGGCTGCCGCAACAACTGGCATATCCACCATGCAAGCAACGGCGGCGGCCAGGTTCTTATCTGCATTAACGGGTTTGGCTGGTACCAGGAGGAAGGCAAGCCTGCTCAGGCCCTGAAGCCCGGCGACATCGTGGAAATCCCGGCCAACGTCAAGCACTGGCATGGCGCCAAAGCGGACAGCTGGTTCAGCCACCTCGCTTTCGAATACCCCGGCGAAGACGCCAGCAACGAATGGTGCGAACCGGTTGATGATGCGGCTTACGATGCCCTTGAGGGCTAAAAGCAAAAATACTTACGTTAACGAAAGGATCATCATGACCAAGAACATGCTGGTTGCGTACTATAGCTGGACCAATGGCAACACCAAGAAGATCGCCGAGCAACTGGCCGCAGCCTGCGGCGCCGATCTTGAGTGCATCGACACCGTCGTGCCCTATCCCAATGACTACGATGCAACCGTCAGCCAGGCGCAGGACGAAGTCAACGCCGGCTACGAGCCCGAAATCAAGGCTCTTGAGCACGACCTCGCAAACTACGACGTCGTCGCAATCGGCACACCCACCTGGTGGTACACCATGGCACCGGCGATAAAAACCTTCATCAGCAATACCAACTGGGAAGACAAGACCGTCGTAGCCTTCTCGACGAGCGCCGGATGGCCCGGCAGCACCAATACGGACATCCAGAATGCCGCCGTAGGCGCCGCAGCGACGACGCCCAGTCTAGAAGTCACCTTCGATTCCTCTGGCGGCACCGAGCAGAAGACCCCGCAGGCAGACGTCGATGCTTGGATCGCGGCTGCGAAGAAATTATTGGGCTAAATTTGGGCCAGCGCACCCGATGAACATCCTCGCGCAGACAAGGTGCAAGAGGATAGTTCGGGGCGTGGCCACCGTGGCCTGCGGATCCGCCCTGCCCTGCAGAGACCACGCTTTCGCTCATCGAGAACAAATGAAAGGTGCTCATCCTGCGCGATCTGGCCGCCGGGCCGTTGCGCTTTGGCGAGCTTCAGCGCTCCATAGGGCATGTTTCGCAAAGGTGCTGACGAGCCAGCTGCGCTCCATGAAGGCCGATGGCCTTGTGCATCGCGAGGTCTATGCAGAAGTGCCGCCGCGCGTGGAGTACTCGCTCACCGAGTTTGGACAAAGCCTCACTCCCATCATCGATGCCCTTAAGGAGCGGGGTCTGAACTTCAAGAAGCGCTTGAGATAGAAGGCGAGGGGTTCGAGCTGCTCGATTAACGCGTTGAAGCCGACGAATACCCACGGAAAGTAAAAGGAAGAGCCCTACCTGAAGAGAAGAAGGGCCTTGACTCATAAAAACCTTAGCTAGTCATTCGCTTACCAGGTACTTAAAAATCCCGATTCGGCTCCATATAATGCAAGCAAAAACAACGTTACGGCGTGAGCCAAGAGCATTGCCGAGCGAACGGAGCCAAAATGCATTATTCAAAAGGAGCCATGTGGCACCCGCTCTTCGAGGGCACGCACGCAATGCTGCAGCTTGCCACGGGATGCTCCCATAACGCCTGCAAATTCTGCACCATGCACAAGGAGACGAAGTTCGCCATCTCCCCTACCGATGAAATCATCGAGGACATCAAAGAACTGGCCGACGCCACACGGCTCAACAAGTCGCGCGTGTTCCTCACCGGCGGAAATGCGTTCTGCCTACCGCAGAAAAGCCTCGTCAAGTCATTGGAGTCACTGCGCGCGCAGATTCCCGAAGTCAAGAGCATAGGGACCTTCGCCCGCGTGGAAGACGTGAAACGCAAGAGCGACGAAGATCTGCGGCAGTTGGCCGCGCTCGGCATCGACGACATCTCCATCGGCGCGGAATCCGGCTACGACCCGGCACTCAAATTCATGCGCAAGGGGCACACGGCCGCGGACATCATCGAGCAGTGCGCGAGACTCGATGCCGCTGGCATCTCTTACAACCTGTTCTACCTGGCGGGCATTGCCGGCAAAGGCGGAGGCCCGGAAAACGCCGAGGCGACGGCCGAGGTCTTCGGGCGCACCCGCTCTTGATGCCCCAGATGAAGCGAGCGCCACTGCTCTCGATGGACTTCTCCTTGAAATGCTTGACCATTGCTGGGCTCATGACCTCGACAAAGACGGTTGCGTGCTCGAATCGGCGCGCGATGACGCCGGAAGACATGGCAGCGTCCTTCTCGGCGGCCAGGAAGTCATAGTCTAAGGAGCGCACAAGCTCGGCGGCCTTCTCGTCGTGGATGGCGCCACGGCCAAGCGTCTCGTTTGCGCGAGCGTAGAGCGTCTGCAGCATCGTTTCTGGCACGCCGGACAGTGTCATCTTCGTGGCCATGTTGGTCTCCTGTGCGCGGACGGGCTTGTTACCCAGACTATACTCTTGCCGCATATTTGACAGAAAGATCTTCAGACACGAAGGCCCGCCGACAAACGCGGCGGGCCCACCCTTTATTTCACCTTGACCTTGGCGATATTGCTCCAGGAGGAACGGTAGATCTTGCCGTTAACGACCTTGTAGGCGCGCACCTGCACATAGACCTTCTTGCCCCTCTTAAGCTTCTTGAGCTTCGCGGTCTTTTTGGAGGCGCCTTTAACTCTGACCGTCTTAACCTTGCCGGCCTTGAGCTTGGCCTTGCTGGTGGCGTAGCGCAGCTCGAATCCACTGGTCTGGTCCTTGTGCTTGGCCCACTTAACCTTGGCTTTGCCCTTTCCGGCCTTCTTAACGGACAAGCTCTTCACCTTGGCGGGGACTATTTGATAGGCAGCCCCAAGCGTGCCGGAGTAGCTGCCGCGACCGACGATAACAGCGGTTGCGGTACCCACCTGGTTGCTGTTCTGATAGCTCAAGTCGTAGTCGGTGCCAGCCTTGAGGGTCTTACCGCCCAGGGTCACCGTGACCGTGGGCTTACAGCCCCCTTTGACGTAGGTAAACTCCGTCT
>CAVBOO010000189.1:0-2932 GCA_963597045.1 bacterium
ACTCCACCAGATCGCCCAGCACGCCGAAGATGCCGCAGAGGATGCCGAGCACCACGGCAGCGGCAACGTGCAGGGTCACTCCCGGCAAAAAGGAAATGCCGACCCAGGCCGCGACGCTGAACGCAAGGCCGCCGAAAAAGCCTTCCCAGCTCTTCTTCGGGCTGATGATGGGAGCCATCTTATGTTTGCCGAAGGCACTGCCCACCAGGTAGGCGAAAGCGTCGTTGCCCCAGATGCTCACCAGAACCACCAAAAGCAACACGCCGCCCCAGATGTCGGGCACCGACATGCGCATGACCATGGCGCCGCACATCATGAGGCCGGTGTAGAGCGCACCGAACAAACTCACGGCGACGTCCGACACGCGCGCACGCGGGAAAAACACGTACCACGCAAGCAGAGCAGACATTAGCAGCGCGAGAACCGCGACGATGCCCCAACCTCCGAAGATCCAAGCCGCAAGAGGGAATGCGACCGCCGCCACGATGCCGATGGTCTCGTTGGGCATCTTGGCGTCGGCGCGCAGCATCACGAAAAACTCCCAGGAGCAAATGCCGCACAGCACCGCCAAGTAAATGGCCGTCGTCGCTTCGGAAAGAAGGACGCACGCGGCGGTAAGCAAGCAGTAGATGGCACCGGAAAGCAAGCGAATGCCCAAGCTCGAGGGCCACGTGCCCGCCTTGGCCTGCTGCATCAGGCGGTCGATGGACGCACGCGATTCCTTACCGAGCGCAATACATTCGGGCTCGTCGCCCGGGCGCAAGTCGCTGGTAACGGCATCAACGTAAACACGTCCATCCTGCTCTTCGGGGTGAGGGGCATGGGCTGGACGTGAATGATCAAGAGGATTGCGAACGCGCACGCTCGGCATGTTTACACGCCTCCAAAGCGACGCTCGCGGCCCTGATATTGCAAAAGAACACGCAAGAGCTCGTAGCGGTCGAAATCAGGCCACAGGGTATCGGTTACCACCATCTCGGCATAGGCGATCTGCCACAAAAGGAAGTTGGACACGCGCAGTTCGCCCGAGGTGCGCACGAGCAGATCGGGATCGGGGATACCTGCAGTATAGAGGTACTGGGCAAAAAGCTCTTCATCCAGCTCGGGCAGCTCGGATGCGGGCGTGCTTGCAAGGTAGGCCTTGACGGCGTCCACGATCTCGGTGCGACCGCCGTAGTTGACGGCGACGAGCAGGGTCATGCCCGAGTTGTCCTTCGTTTTCTCCCAAGCGGTTTGGAAGGCGGCGCGAGTTTTGGAAGGCAGGGCCTCAAGACGACCGATGGCCTTGACGCGCACGCCCTCCTCGTGAAGGGCGTCGACCTCGGCCAACATCGTCTTGGCGAACAAATCCATAAGACCCGTCACCTCGTCCTTGGGACGCTTCCAGTTCTCGGAACTGAAGGAGTAGATGGTGAGGTAGTTGACGCCCAGATCGTTGGCGCAGCGGATGGTTTCGCGCACCGCCTCGATGCCCGCCTTGTGACCTTGCAGGCGCACCTTGCCGCGCTGCTTCGCCCAGCGACCGTTGCCGTCCATGATCACGGCAAGATGCTCGGGCACTTTAGACAGGTCGAGCAAAGCCGGATCGGCGTCGGCAGGCGGGTTGGGGAAGATATGTTCAAGTGGTTTTCGCAGCATGGCACCTCCGAAGTAGTCGTCCGAAGCTTGAAAAGCCTAGATGGACATGACCTCGGATTCCTTCTTCTTCAAGGCATCGTCGATCTTGGCGACGTAGGCGTCGGTGAGCTTTTGAACCTCGCCCTCGGCACGACGCTCGTCGTCCTCGGGGAGATTTTCCTCCTTAACGCAGCGCTCGAGCGCCTTGATGGCGTTACCACGTGCGGCGCGAACGGCAACGCGGGACTCCTCGGCAAATCCGTGGCAGTCCTTGGCAAGCTCGCGGCGGCGCTCCTCGGTGAGGGCGGGGAAGCTCAGGCGGATGCAGGAGCCGTCGTTGTTGGGGGTGATGCCCAGGTCGGAGGCAAGGATTGCCTGCTCGATGGCCTTAAGGGCGGATTTGTCCCAAGGCTCGACGACCAGCATATGGGCATCGGGGGTCTTGACCGCGGCCATCTGATTGATGGGAGTGGGAACGCCGTAGTAATCGGCCTTGATGCGATCGAGGACCAGAGCGCTCGCGCGACCGGTGCGAACGGTTGTGAAGTTGCTGTCGAGCTGGGACAGGGCGCGCTCCATGCGCTCCTCGGTTTCCATCATGATGTCTTCAATAGCCATTGACGAGCCTTTCTTAACGCTAAAGACAAATGTTCGGAAGGCGCCTTGCCGCCCGAACGGTTTTACTTCGATGAAGGATTGTTAGTCCTCGTTGTTATCGACGGTGGTGCAGATGTTCTCGCCCTTCAGGACGCGGGCGATGTTGCCGGGCGTCGTCATGTCGAACACCAGGATGGGCAGGTCGTTGTCCATGCACAAAGAAGTTGCGGTGGCGTCCATGACGTGAAGCTGCTTTTCGAGCACTTCCTGATAGGTGATGTGCTCGTAGCGCGTGGCCGAAGGGTCGGTGACAGGGTCGGCCGTGTAGATGCCGTCGACCTTGGTGGCCTTGAGCAGGCACTCGGCGTTGACCTCGCAGGCGCGCAGGGCGGCCGTAGTGTCGGTTGTGAAGTAAGGGTTGCCGGTGCCGGCGGCGAAGATGGTGACGATGCCCTTCTCAAGATGATGCACCGCACGACGACGAATGTAAGGCTCGCAGACCTGGCGCATCGAGATGGCGCTCATGACGCGGGTGTCGATGCCGTGACGCTCGAAAGCGTCCTGCAGAGCCAGGGCGTTCATCGTGGTGGCAAGCATGCCGATGTAGTCGGCCTGGGAGCGATCCATGCCGGAGGCCGAGCCCGCCAAGCCGCGGAAGATGTTGCCGCCGCCGACGACAACGGCAAGCTCCATGCCGTCCTCGACGATTTCCTTGATC
>CAVBOO010000190.1:0-2920 GCA_963597045.1 bacterium
CTGCAGCAACGCTTGGCTAAGGCCCGCCAGACCAGGGACGAGCTTACTTCCTTGCTTGATGAGAGCGTTTTGGCGGAGTACAACGCTGCGTTGGAGCGATGCGGCGGTGTTGCTTTGGCCGTGCTTTCCGAAGGTTCGTGCAGTGCATGCAGGAATCATTTCGAGGCGGGTAAGCTTAGTCAGATTAAGGCACAGGCTCCGTTGTCGCAATGCCCGAGCTGTCATAGGCTGCTTTTGATTGGCATTCAGTAAATCAAGGAATCTTTTAAAGGTGTCCCAAAATCGGGACACCTTTAATCTTTATATGGGGCATACTTCGACCATGAGATGAATTTAACGCGAAAGGAGCTTGAGATGGAATTGGTTACACGTGAGGTTCAGGCTGCCAGGGAGCGTCAGATTCTTAGTTCGGATGCTGCTTTTTCATCTAGCTCCATCGGTAGGGTTAGGCCGAGCACTCCTGATGATTTCCGCAACGAGTACCAGCGTGATCGCGACAAGATTCTTCATACGAAGGCATTTCGCCGTCTTTCCCATAAGACGCAGGTTTTCCTGGCTCCCGTGGGCGACCACTATCGAACCCGTCTTACTCACACACTCGAGGTTTCGCAGATTGCGCGTACGATCGCTCGCGCTCTTGGTTTGAACGAGGATTTAACCGAGGCCATCTCCTTGGGCCACGATCTTGGGCATACCCCCTTTGGTCATGTGGGTGAGCAAGCGATTAGCGAGTGCCTGGCTCGTCACAAGGGTATCGACCCGGAAAGCCCCGAAGTGGCGAATTTCTACAAGCACAACGTGCAAAGTCTTCGTGTTGTCGAGGTCATCGAGGATCAGGGTAGGGGGCTCAACCTTAGCTGGGAAGTGCGCGACGGCATCGTGTGCCATACGGGGAGCCAGAGGGCGAAAACCCTTGAGGGGCGGATCGTCGCCACGGCCGATCGCATCGCGTACGTGAATCATGACATCGACGACGCGATTCGTGCCGGTGCCCTCCATGAATCGGATCTGCCTGATTCCACGCATCGCGTTTTGGGCTCCTGTCACTCCGATCGTATTGAGAAATTGGTCGAGGATATGGTTGTCACCTCGGCTGACCGTGGCGATATCGCTATGTCGGATGAGGTTTGGGACGCCATGATGGAGCTGCGCTCCTTTCTTTTCGATCGGGTATACACGTCCGAACCGGTTATGCGCGAAGTGCGCAAGGCCAAGCATATGATCGAGGACTTGTTCGAGTACTACGTTCGGCATTACGACCAGGTTCCCATTGAATATCGCGAGATTGCCGATGGGGATCCTCTGCGCGCCGTGACGGATCATGTTGCGGGCATGACTGATCGCTATGCGAAGAATCTTTTCACGGATCTCTTCGTGCCCCATAGCTGGAACATGTAGGAGCTCATCGCCGATCGCTGGTTCCGGGTTCGCTAGTCGGGCTGTTAGCGAGCTTATGTTGCCAATGTGTTACAGTGTTCCAGCTATGAATCTTGATGACGTGAAATCCTCTTTTAGTGCGGCCTTGCCGATTATGGTCGGCTATGTGTTTCTAGGCGTTCCCTGCGGTATTTTGGCTGAGCAGGTGGGCTTGGATGCTTTGCAAGCTTTCATTTTGTCGATGTTGTTTTACTCGGGTGCAGGGCAATACATGATTCCCAACATGTGGCTTGCTGCCTCTCCCTTAACCGCCATCATCGCAAGCGTCACCTTGGTCAATTCCAGGCAGATGCTCTATAGCGCATCGCTTTCGCGTTTCTGCCAGAATTGCTCTAAGCGTTTGAGCTTTTTGTTTGCGGCTACGGTGACTGATGAATCTTTCGGCGTCAACCTTGCGAAGTTCGGTCAGGGTTCCTGGAGCGTCAAATGTGCTTGCCTTGTTAACTTGTTCTCCGAGCTTACCTGGGCTTTGGCAAATGTAGCTGGCGTTTTGCTGGGTTCTTTGCTTAACCTGCCGACTGCTTTGGCCTCTTTTGCCATGACGTCCATTTTCCTTTGTCTGCTTTTCTCGCAGCGTGCAAATGCTGCCAACATTGCGGCTTCGCTTTGTGCGGTACTTGGTGTCTTCCTATGCAAGTGCGCAGGGTTTTCGGGTCCGGCGATTTTCGTTGGGGCTTGCTTGGGGATAGCTGCGGGCCTTGGTGCCTCTTGGCTGAAGGGGGAGCGTGCTTAAATGGCTCTGTCGTTCACGGATTTCCTCATTCTGCTTGTTAGCTGCTCGCTCACCATTCTTGCATTCAGAACCATTCCTTTGATGGTTCTTCGCGGCAGGGAATTGCCCGCTGGTCTCGCGCGTGCGCTTGGTTTCATTCCGCCGGCGGCATTTGCGGCATTGGTTGCCAACGACCTTTTGAGCCCCGGCATGTTCGACTCCGGCTTATGGCCTGCCTCGATCCCGCTTCTTGCCGCTTTATGCGTCGTGCCTGTGGCTATTAAGACCAAGTCCTTGGTTTGGAGCATAATCGTCGGTGTGGGCGTCTACGCTTTCCTCCTGCTCCTGCTTCCGTTTTAGTCTGGTTTTAGCCTCTTAGTAGTGATAGGATTGCTCGAGGCACAGAAGCGACTCTGGTTCGCTCGTTCTTAAACCTTCTGACTAAACTTTTCAGTTAAGTGAAATTAGGTTCTTGCGTCATGGGCAAGTTGAACGTATAATGTCCAGCTGTGTCTTTAGCATTTGATGGCTTCGGTCAACGATAATATAGAAGGAACAAACATGGACATCATCCGCGCAATCGAACAGCAGCAGATCAACCCCGATGTTGCCGAATTCAACGTAGGCGACAACGTGAAGGTTCACTATCTCATCAAGGAAGGTAACCGCGAGCGTATTCAGGTCTTCCAGGGTGATGTTATCCGTCGTCAGGGCGAGGGTTCCCGCGAGACTTTCACTGTCCGCAAGATTAGCTTCTC
This sequence comes from bacterium, assembly GCA_963597045.1. Taxonomy (GTDB): domain Bacteria; phylum Actinomycetota; class Coriobacteriia; order Coriobacteriales; family Eggerthellaceae; genus Anaerotardibacter. Next base: position 2,908 of record CAVBOO010000190.1, read on the forward strand.
CATCGGCGTAGAG
>CAVBOO010000191.1:0-2886 GCA_963597045.1 bacterium
TTCCCAGACAACGTCCAACGGAATGTCTTCAGCCTCAAGGAAAGCGCGATCCTGTTCCTCGAAAGCTTCGTACACGATGAAGTTACCTGCTTCGACCAAGGATTTCTTCGTAGGCTGTTGGCCATTTAGGAAAACTTTTCCCTGCTCGATGTACTTAACAGCCTTGCTGCGCGTGGGATAGCAGGAACTTTCGTAAAGGAACGAGTCGATGCGCATGCCATCGTAGCGAGGCTCCACGGTGATGGAAAGATTATGCGTCACTACCGTCTCCCTTCGCTTGAAGCATGATGCTGATGAAAAGCAAAACGATGCCACAGGTGACACCGATGTCGGCGATGTTGAATGTCGGAAAATCAAAAAGCCTCAGGTCAAGCATGTCGACCACGTAACCGTTGACGATACGGTCGATCATGTTACCTAGACCACCCGCAAAAACAAGCGCGATGCTGACCATCTCGAACAAAGTGCCGCCTTTGCTCTCATGGACGGCGAAAACCAAAAGCAGCGTGCAAATAATCACGGCAATCGCGATAAGCGGCACTACGCTTCCTTCGAACATGCTCCAGGCGGCGCCGAAGTTGTGCACCAGGCGCAAGTCGAACAGGCCAAGGAAGTTGGAATAGATAGTTGTGCCGGTTGCATAGGACTCGCACTGAAGCTTGACCATCTGATCAAGCGCAAGCCACAGGGCGACAATCAGGAAAAAAGCACCTAGATTGCGGGCGCGAAGAGACGGTCTTGAACATGAGGAAGCGGAAGCCGCCAAAGCGTCGGCTTCCGCTGTTTCCTTATCTCTGAAAAGGGTACGAGCCAAAGTAGCTTACTCCGCTGCGAAACCGATTTCGTCAAGAGCGGCCGCGCATCGTGCGCACACATCGGAATGAGCGTCGTTGTCGCCGAGTTTGGTGATGTTCCAGCAACGGGGGCACTTCTCACCATCGGCGACGGAGACCGTAGCGCAAAGCTCGGCGCCCTGTTCGAACTTGACGGAGGCAACGATGAAGAGCTCCTGGAAAACCTCCTCGGCAAAGCCCTCGACAAAAGATTGAAGCTCAGCAGGAACCTTGACGGAAACCGCAGCCTCCTGGCTCTTCTTGATGGTGCCAGCCGCACGAGCTTCCTCTAGCGCCTTGGTAACAACATCGCGCACCACCATGATGTTGGCCCACTTGGCTTCGAGCTCGGAGGTGTCCTCGGGGAGCTGAGGTTTGAAGCCTGAACGCGTGGGCCACGAAGCAAGCTGCACGGATTCATGGCTCTTACCGCAGCGCTTAACGCACTCGGGGTAATGCTGCCAAACCTCTTCTGTGGTGAACGTGAGGATAGGGGCAAGAACGCGAACCATGACATCAAGGATGTTCAAAAGAACCGTCTGAACGGCACGTCGGCGAGGGCTCGAGGGAGCCTCGGAATAGAGACGATCCTTGGCGACGTCCATATATACGTTGGAAAGGTCGTTCACAAAGTCGTAAGCGGCGCGGTACACGTAATGGAAGCGATACTCATCGTAGGCTGCGGTCACCTCGTCGAGCATCTTGGCGGTTTTCACCATCATGTACTGGTCGATGGGCTCAAGCTCATCCCAGCCAACGCGATCCTGCGTATCGTCGAAGTCGGAAAGATTGCCCAAGAGGAAGCGGAATGTGTTGCGGAACTTTCGATAGGTATCGGAGGTGCGCTGAAGAATCTCATCGCCGATAGAAACGTCCTGACTGTAATCGACCGAGCTCGTCCACATGCGCAGAACTTCGGCGCCGAGCGTCTTGTTCACCTCGTTGGGGTCGATGGTATTGCCCAGCGACTTGGACATCTTCTTTCCGTCTTTGTCCATGGTGAAGCCGCAGCTGATGACATTCTTATACGGAGGAATGCCGTAAGCAGCGACGCTGGTGAGCAAAGAAGACTGGAACCAGCCACGATGCTGGTCGGAACCCTCGAGGTACACGTCTGCCGGGCGCTGCAGGTAATCGCGCGCCTCGCACACGGAGGTATGGCTAACGCCGGACTCCCACCAAACGTCCAGCACGTCGGAGCCGGGAGTCAGCTGATCGACGCCCGCACCACAGCTGCAGGTGGTATCGACAGGAAGATACTCGGAGGGTTTGAGCTTGTACCAAGCATCGGCACCCTGCGTCTTGAAAAGCTCGATGACGGCATCGAAGGTAGCCTCGGTCGCAACCGTCTCGCCGCAGGCATCGCAGGTGAACACAGGAATGGGCACGCCCCAATAGCGCTGGCGGGAAATGCACCAGTCGGGACGCTCGGACACCATTGCTCCAATTCGGTTGGAAGCCCAAGCGGGATACCAGTTAACGTCGTTCTCGATAGCCTTCATGGCCTTTTCACGAAGATGGGTATCTTCCATGGAAACGAACCATTGCGTGGTCGCACGGAAGATAACGGGCTCGTGGCAACGCCAGCAATGAGGATAGCTATGGTTGATGTCGACATGCGCCACCAAGCTCCCCTGCTCGGCCAGATATTCGATGATCTTGGGGTTGGCCTCGTCGGTGCTCAGACCCGCCCACAGACAGCTTCCCTCGTAGAAGCGGCCCTCGTCGTCGACGGGCATACGTATATCTTTGATGCCGTTGGCCTGGCAAACCTTGTAGTCATCGACGCCATGGCCGGGAGCCGTATGAACAGCACCGGTGCCGGCGTCCAAGGTTACATGGGTGCCGGTGATAACCTGACCAGTCTCGCCCTCAAGCACGGGATGAACGTAAATCGCACCTTCAAGCGCCGTGCCCTTGAAACGCAAGGTTTCGCCACCCGACTTAAGGAATTCCAGTTCGCCCCAGCCGGCAACATCGGCCAAAGACGAGGAGAGCTCATCGGCCATGACCAGAAGCTGGCCATCGACCTTGGCAACCACGTAGTCGGCAT
>CAVBOO010000192.1:0-2880 GCA_963597045.1 bacterium
GTGGCCAGGGCGCTTGGCGCCGCACAGGCTGTCGGTCAGGGTTTCCATCTCTACGTAGGTGTTGTAGTTTTTGGGGTACATTTCCTCGGGCTCGGGATGGAAGACCACGCTCACGCCTTTGCTCTCGGCGATTGCCGCGTCGCGCTCAAGATCACGCGGGTAGCTTTCGTAGTCCTCGTTGGGCCCGAACTGAATCGGGTTCACGAAGACGCTCGTGACAACGCAATCGCACTCGGAAACGGCGCGCTCCATCAGCGACATGTGCCCTTCATGCAGGGCGCCCATGGTGGGTGTGAGGCCGATGGTCAGGCCCTCTGCCTTCCATTCGGCCACCTGTGCCTTCATCTCTGCAACAGTGGTGATGATTTTCATTAATCTCCCTTTCAACTGCCCAGCTCAGTCCTTGCCTTTGCGCTGGGCGGAATCGTGATGTTCAAATCCCCTTCGGGGCTAGTAGAGCTTATCGATAACCTCGTCATCGATTTTGTAGGTGTGCTCCTGGGCGGGGAAGCTGCCGGCTTTAACTTCGGCGTCGTAATCTTTGAAAGCCTGCACCATGGCGGGACCCAAGTTTGCGAAGTGCTTGACGAACTTGGGTTTGAAGTCGCTGAAGAGCGCAAGCATGTCCTGATACACCAGAACCTGGCCGTCGCAGCCTGCACCTGCGCCGATGCCGATGGTGGGGATGGCGAGCTTTTCCGAGATGAGCGCCGCAAGCTTTGCGGGAATGCACTCAAGAACCACGGCGAAAGCGCCCGCTTCCTGAATGGCCAGCGCATCGTCTACAAGAGATTGCGCCGCTTCTGCACTTTTGCCCTGAACTTTGAAGCCGCCGAGGGCGTTGACCGACTGGGGCGTAAGGCCGATGTGGGCGCAAACGGGGATACCTGCCTGCGTGATGGCGCGGATCTGCTCGGCAACGCGCACGCCGCCCTCGAGCTTCACCGCATTTGCGCGACCTTCCTTCATCAGGCGCCCAGCATTTATCACGGCCATCTCAATCGAAGGTTCGTAGCTCATGAAGGGCATATCGGCAACGACGAGTGCGTTCTTCGCGCCGCGTGCAACGGCAGCGGTGTGATGGATCATGTCCTCCATGGTGACGGAGAGCGTGTCCTCGTAGCCAAGCATCACCTGGCCAAGGGAATCGCCTACCAAGATGGAATTCACGCCGGCTTCGTCCTGGAGCTTGGCGGTGGAATAGTCATAGGCGGTGAGCATGGAGATCTTGGTGCCTGCTTCTTTCATGGATCGGAAAGTAGCAACGGTGGTTTTCATGTCCCTCTTCTTTCTTATATATACATCAGACCAAAAGTTCCTTGAGCGGATATTTGACCGGCCTGATGTCGTCAGGGACACGTCTCCCGAATCAAACTCACAACATTGTAGGCTCTGTGCGCCGTTTTAGCGGATGTTTTTTCGAATGGGGGACGATTAGCTCTTGTTTTCGGTCCAGACTTAGAGTATGAACGGGTTCACGTTGGGTTTACCAAACACCCGGTTTCGTGGTATTTGAAGGCTCAGGATTTGCGAAAGTCCCAGGTCTTGGCTCCGGTGGCGGCGACGCGTAGCTTCAAGGCAGCTCAACTTGCGACTTGCTGGGAGTTGGGACGGCGCTTTGCCCTCTCTTTGGGGCAAGGAAAAAACTTAGGAAACGCCCGGATACGTGGCGTTTGACACATGGATTTTACGCTGTTAAAGTTTCGCCTTGCGTCTCAAAGGGAGACGTGCGTAATCCGTGCGTAACTGCAGAACGCACAGATATATGCAAGGCGTTTTACTAGTTTAAAGAAGGAGTGAAAAGTTGCCTACTATTAATCAGCTGGTCCGCAAGGGCCGTGTCCGCTCGGTCGAGAAGAAGAAGACCCCGGCACTGAAGGGCAATCCTCAGAAGCGTGGCGTTTGCACGCGCGTCTTCACCACCACCCCCAAGAAGCCTAACTCTGCGCTTCGTAAGGTCTGCCGTGTCCGCTTGGTCAACGGCATGGAAGTTACCGCTTACATCCCCGGCGAGGGTCACAACCTCCAGGAGCACTCCATGGTTCTGCTCCGCGGCGGCCGTGTTAAGGACCTCCCCGGTGTTCGCTATAAGGTTATCCGCGGCGCTCTCGACTGCGCAGCTGTCGAATCCCGCGGCCAGGCACGTTCCCGCTACGGCGCAAAGCGTCCTAAGAAGTAAGTAAGCCCCCGGCAATCGAGAATCGATTGCGTTTCTGATTGAAAGGAATGATATATGCCTCGTCGTGCAGCAGCCGTCCGCCGCGAAACCCAGCCGGACGCAGTGTACAACAGCCGCCTGGTCACTCAGCTGATCAACAAGGTGCTGCTTGATGGCAAGAAGTCCACTGCTGAGGGCATCGTCTATGGTGCTTTCGAGATCGTCGCCGAGAAGACCGGCGAAGACGCCATGACCGTCTTCAAGAAGGCTATGGACAACATCAAGCCCACCCTCGAAGTCAAGCCCAAGCGCGTTGGTGGCGCCACCTACCAGGTGCCCATGGAGGTCAACTCCCGTCGTGCAACCACCCTCGCAATCCGCTGGATGGTCGACTTCTCCCGCAAGCGCAAGGAAAACACGATGAAGGAGCGTCTTGCTTCCGAGATCATGGACGCCGCCAACAACACCGGCGCATCCGTGAAGCGTCGCGAGGACCTCTACAAGATGGCCGAGTCGAACCGTGCGTTCTCGCACTATCGCTTCTAAAGGAAAGGTGATTAGCAATGGCTAAGAAGCCCTCCCTCGAGCAGACTCGTAACTTCGGCATCATGGCTCACATCGATGCCGGTAAAACCACCACTACCGAGCGCATCCTCTACTACACCGGCAAGACTCACAAGATCGGTGAGGTGCACGATGGTGCAGCCACCATGGACTGGATG
>CAVBOO010000193.1:0-2854 GCA_963597045.1 bacterium
GGTGCAGGCACTGTCGAGCTTCACGACCTCGCCCGCCTCGAAGGACGCCTTAAGGCAGGCGGCTCCCTCGGGCTCGACGCCGATGACCTTGATGTTGGGGTTCAAAAGCTTGGCTAAGGTGGAGATGCCGGTGGCAAGTCCGCCGCCGCCGACGGGAACCAGGATGTAGTCAACCAAGGGCAGTTCCTGGAATATCTCCATCGCGATGGTTCCTTGGCCGGTTGCCACCGTTAGATCGTCAAAGGGATGCACGAAGGTGTAGCCGTTTTCCTCGGCCAGCTTGCAGGCGTATTCGTAGGATTCGTCGTAGACGTCGCCGTAGAGGATGACCTCGGCGCCGTAGTGCCTGGTGCGCTCGACCTTGATCAGGGGAGTGGCAGTGGGCATGACGATGGTCGCTTTAACGCCATAGCGCTGAGCGGCGTAGGCGACGCCTTGCGCATGGTTGCCGGCGCTTGCGGTGATAAGCCCGCGCTCGCGCTCCTCGTCGGTGAGGGTCGAGATCTTGTAATAGGAGCCGCGAACCTTGTAGGCGCCCGTGCGCTGCATGTTCTCGGGCTTGAACCACACGCGATTGCCCGTCAGCTTGCTGAAATGGGGGCTCTCGATGAGCTTGGTTTTCTGGGTGACTTCATGCACCTTTTTCAGTGCTTCTTCAAATGATTCAAGGGTGAGCATCTCGGGCATAGCAACCTTCTTCAACGACTGTAACGCGCCTTATCCTACCGCCTGGTTACATGCTGGCAAGACCCCACACGAAACAAATTCAAGAATATGTCCAATTTTATGGCGCTCCTTGCATGCAATGGGCATCCTCGGTGCTGCTTCACGCCTGCGATCTTCAATTCCACGTATTGCTCCTTGCGCGTGGCTTCTGATTTCGTGTGCTGCTTCTTGCGCGCCTTTTGCTCGCGGATGGTTCTTAGACGTCCTTCGATGAGGAGTGTCGGTAGTCGGCGTGGGCGCTTGCGCTTTGCTTTGGTTTTGCTCGTTCGTCCTGCGCAACGCAAGCGGTAAAGGCAAGAGCCAAGGCGGGAATGGCACGCATCGAACCTAGATAAAACCTATAATGAAGGGCGTCATTCATTTGGCATCTTTCATTTTTTGTGGTGGTTATGGCAAATCAAGCTTTTGGCAGTGGCGGAATTAAACCCTAAGGCATAGCTCCGCCGTTCAAGATTTGCTAATTCATCGCTGGCTTGTCCCAGCAGAAAGAGGGAAACATGCAAGTAATCAGTACTCCAGATGCTCCTGCAGCTATTGGCCCCTACGTTCAGGGCAATGTGTATAACGGCATTTTGTTCGCCTCGGGCCAGATTGCGCTTGACCCCAAGACCGGCGAGCTCGTGGGTGAAAGCATCCAGGAGCAAACCGCTCAGGTTATGAAGAACATCGCCGCCATCTTGGAGGCCGCAGGCACCGACTTCGATCATGTTATCAAGACGACCTGCTTCTTGAACGACATGGACGACTTCGTGCCCTTCAACGATGAGTATGCTAAGTCCTTTCCGGAACATCGCCCCAGCCGCTCGGCCGTTGCCGTTGAAAAACTTCCTAAGGGCGCCCTTGTTGAAGTTGAGGTCATTGCGTCTGTTGAATAGCGTGTTCGCTTGATTTTGAGGGAGGGAAGCCTTGAAGCTTATCGGAATTAGAAGAAGCTTGCTCTTGGCGGCGATTTGCTTTGCTGCCGCATGCGCAACTTGCCTAACTGCACCTGTTTACGCCCAGGCCGACGATGACCTTGCTTTTTCGTTGGAAAATGGCGAAAGGACTTATTATTCCAGCGTTGCTGACGCTCGAACTGCCGGCTACGCAGGTAAAACCATTTATATGGCAAGGGATTGGACGAGCTCCGATTTTGGCGAAACGCTTGAGATCGCCGACAGTAAAAAGCTCACGATCGATATGCAAGGCCACACAATTAAAGGTGATGGCGAGCATACCGCAATTCATCTTGCAGAAAACTCAAAGCTCGAGCTCACGTCTACTAGAACGAGCAACATAACTTATACGGGCTATACCTCAGCTGCCGCAGACGAAGGCGAAATAAAAACTACGGGCGGCGGCTTGGTGACGGCTGGCTCTTGCACGGGCTCCGGTGGCGCTTTCTTGATGGACGCAAACAGCTCCCTGGAACTGGATTCGATCATCGTCGGTGGCAACTGCTCGAATAAGGGAGTTTTTGCCTATGACGGTGCGGCAATTTATGCCAATAAAAATTGCTCCATCGAAATGATCGACGGTGCATCTATTGAATACAACTCCAGTTCATGCGGAGCTGTTTATGTCAGCGATGACAACGTGACAATAAAAATGGATGCTTCTTCGATGCACCATAACTACGGAACGACCACGGGCTGCCTTGCTTCCCGTGGAGAGAAAACCAAGATTTACCTTGAGAACAATTCTTCAATTTCCGACAACTCTGGTCAGGTAGCTGGCGGCGTTCAGTTCTACAACAGCTTCTATACGCTTTGCTCAGAGGACGGGACAGGCTCTTTAGCGGGCAATGTATCTCGAGGGCCCAGCTCAATCAGCGACAGCACGAGTGAAAGCGGAATCGATAAAAAAGCTGGTGCAGCTGTTCATGTAGAGATAAAGTCCTACGGCGAAAACGAAGGCACCATCAAAGGCATCGCTTTCAAAAATAATAAAGCAGCATTCCATGGTGGCGCTATTTATGCAGGTCAGGAATGGCTTGTTGTTAAAAATTGCAGCTTTGAAGAGAATGAAGCGGGCAGTGATGGTGGAGCAGTCTACATCGATAACGACAACATCAGGTTCGAAGATTGCACCCTTGCAGGCAACAAATGTGACACCCGCAATAAAGATTATGAAGGCGGAGCAATATATG
>CAVBOO010000194.1:0-2844 GCA_963597045.1 bacterium
CCCCATCATGGCCGAAAGGACGATGTTGTCGGTAGCCTTGAGCACTGCGCCGTTGGTCTTGTAGAGCATGAGGGAGGCGCAGTCCTTGGCAAGGTCGATTAGCTCATACTTCGTGACGCGCTCATCGGTGTGGGCAAGCTCCTCTGGGTACATCCTTTGGGCTATGACCGCGTAAACGAAATTCTGCAAGATGTTGAACGCGATCACCACGGCTATGTACATGATGAAGTCGTGCGCGACTACCAGCACAAGAAGCTGAGTCAGGCAGGAGGCAATCGTGACCACATAACCGGCGAGGTTCAGCTTGTACCCCTTCTGATGAACCTGCACAATCGCACTTTTGTAGGCGAAGAACAAATACGTTGATGCCGTCTGGGCAAGGTATAGGCAGAAAACGAGTGCGGCGTTGATCCCCAACGAGTCGAGCTTGTCGAAATCGTTGATGACCATAGGCAGGAAGGGGATGCAGCAAAGGCCAATCACGATAATGGCAACACCGACAACTCGGTAGACAGTCTTGTACAGCCGCATGAGGACACGTATACGGCTGATGTCGCGATCGGCTATGGGCTTGTACAGTTTGTAGGATATGGCCATACCGAAGCCGAGCTCCGAAAGCGACAGCAGGCTCAGGATGTTTGCGAACAGGCCATCGATGCCCAGGTACTCGACGCCAAGGGTCTGGATAAATACGGTGCGGATCGCAAACTTGAGAACATAGGCAAGCATATCGCCGATGAACGAAGTTGCCATGGTCTTCAGCGCGTTAGAGGTGCGTGACATGCAGTGGGCTCCAATTGGAGGAAAGGTTTTCGCTTACGTTTAGATGGATAAATGGGGAATGGCCCGGACCAGGCCGCCAATGCATAGCATCCTGTACTTTCGCTCACCGCACACGGTGAAACCCAAAGCTTCGAAGCTCTTGCGCGAAGCCATGTTGTCGGGTCGGATAGCCGCGGTTGCCCGCCCATGCGCACAGTACAGGCGCAACATCTCTTCAATAAGGCACTTGAACAGGCCTTGGCCCCGATAATCGAGGTCGACGAGGCAGCGGCATATGTAGCAGTCCGAATCGACGATCCTGTAATCGCAGTTCTCTCCACCCCTTAGAACAACCCATCCGTAACCGATGCAGCGATCGCCGTCGTAGATGCCGAGCCCCTTGCACTTGTCCCCGCTTGCCTTGAGCATATAGTCGATGATCACGTACTTCCTGGAACCAGGCTCGATCCCAAGCGCAACCAAGTCCCCGATCTCCCCGAAACGGTATTCCTCAGGCAGTGGGTGAAGCGAATGCGACTCACCGGAGCAATCCAGCTCGTAAACCAAATGATGTCGTTTAGGGAAATGCCCTCTGATGTTCATAAATAGTTCCTTTCCGACGCGCATCACCTAAGGCGCACCCTCAGCGCCTTCTTGAAGCCGTCCAAACAGGTGAACATACCGGCAAAGCGCGCAGGCGCGGCGTCGTCAGAATCCTCCAAAAAGGAGAAGGCGCTTTCGTTCTTTATTCGGCTTACCTCGGCCTCCGTCAAATACCCGCCAGCCGCCTCGTCGGCCAGGGCCTTGTCGTTGTAGAAAACCGCGCTTCTCGTAGTGCCGTAGCCTTCCCAGGAAGCAGCGGGGTCGTCGACCTTCATCAAGTACATCTTCGGCAGATTCACGCCCCCAGCGACCGCCGCATAGGAGGTCGTCCCGCACCGAAAGTTTATCTCGCAAAAGTAGTACTTACCGTTAGCGAAGTAGAAATCGAAATCGAACAAACCTCTGAACGCGATGTCTCCCAGAATCGCCGAGACGCGCCCAACGACATCGGAGTAAAGGTCGGGATCCATGAGCTCCCCCTGCACGGTAATTCCGCCGTGGGGGCCTTTCGCCCTGACGAGCTTGCGCACGACGCAGGGGATGCTGACCTCGCCGTCGTACGCGACGCCGGGAACGCAGAACTCCTCCTCAATGTCGATGAACTCCTGCACCAGTATTCGATCGGTGCCGAGAGCCCTAACTTTGTCGAGATATCCCTTGAACCCAGCATCATCGGCACACTTTGCCATTGCGTCCTTGGAGCCAGCCACGCGGGACTCAGCCTTGCAGAAGCAGGGGTAGGGCAGACGGGCGATAGCGTCCTCGTCGCAATCGGAGGCTTCGACGATATGGGACTCGGGCACATTGAGACCGACTTTTTTCGCCAGCTCAACTTGCAGCATCTTGTTCGAATACTTCACGAACTCCCCAGTCGCTCCGTTGATTGTTGGCACAGCAACCCCTCCCAGACCATCGGCACATCCATCCAGCAATGCAGCGGAGAAATCGTCTCCAGGGATTACGCACTCTATGCCAAGATCGCTAACGGTCTTCTTGAGTTCGTCTTGCCAAGCCTTCGCGCTCGGGCGGTAAACGCACCGGGCAGTCTTCAAGTAGCGCGACTTAGTGGCTGGGTTGAACGAACGCGCAATGGGATCCTTACCGCCGCGCATGAGTAAGTGTACTTCCGCGCCAGCCATCCCAAGCGCCCTGACTATCCCGAGACAAGTGTTGAACTGATGCCCGAAAACAAGAACCTTCATCCCTCATCTCCAATACCTTCAGCCAAAGCGTCCGCCCTGCACGAATCATCGCGCGTGAGCAACTCAAGAACCAGGCGCTCGCAGTAGGACTCGCAGGCGTTGTGGGCTACGTCGGCAATCGCCATACGTTCAAATCCAAATTCGTCTTCCCCATCGGCAACCGCAGTTAGGAAGCTTCTCAGATCATGCAACTTCGTAATATGCACCCCAGGCATGTACCGCCTAACATCATCCAGGCAGAACCCCCTAGCCTTCTCGTACTCCTCGAAGTCATCCA
>CAVBOO010000195.1:0-2828 GCA_963597045.1 bacterium
CGCCGTACCCGTCCCCGACGAGCTTGACCAAAAGAAGTTCGCCCGCGCTTTGGCAAATTCGATGGTCGGCTTGGCCGCCGAGTTCAAGGACGTCTTTGGCGATTTCCCATGCGAGAAGACCAAGGTTTCCCTCGGCAATGAAGAGGACCTGGAGAAGCTCAAAGCCGCGTGCCCGGATGATTGTGTCGCCCTTCTCGATGCCCTTTGTGGCGTGTATTCGGCCTTCGTGCTTCAGGGGCTTCTCTCTTATGTGCCGGGTGGCAGCGTCTCTGCAAACATGATTGCCAAGTATGATCAGTATGCGGCTGACCTCATGACCTTGAAGGACCTCCTTCGCACGTACTGCTCCAAGGGGGCGTACGAAGTCTTCTTCCGCGGGCCAACCTATCACTCGTTGGACGCCGGCGACCCTTCCAAGGACTACAGCTACGACAAGGCCAAGGGTTACACGGCGTACAACCTGCACAAAACTGCTTACGACGATTTCAAGAAAGAGGTCGTAAAGCTTTTTGAGGGAACCGGCGCCAAGAGCGACCCCCGCTACATCGACATGATAGCCCGCTTCGACCGCCAGCAGTTCCTGCGTAGGCTCAAGACCAGCGACAACGGCGCGATTTACTACCAGCTCCATCTCGAGGAGCTGCGGGCAATCATCAAGAACCAGGGTCGCCACTATCTGTTCCTCAGGCAAGACGCCCAGAAGCTCGAGAGCCTCGTGTCGTTTCGCATCCCGTATTACGTTGGCCCGCTGACGAGCAAGAACGCTCGCCAGGATTCCCACGGTAAGAACCGTTTCCAGTGGTCGGAGCGTAAGCCTGGCATGGAAGACGCGGCCATTACGCCCTGGAACTGGGATCAGGTCATCGACAAGAACAAGAGCGCCGAGAACTTCATCCTGCGCATGACCGGCGACTGCACGTATCTGGCGGGGGAGAAGACCCTGCCCAAGTGCTCGCTGCTCTACGAGGAATTCTGCGTGCTTAACGAGCTTAACGGCCTGCGCTGGAGCGATGACGGCGACCATTGGGAGCGCTTCGATGCTGCGCAGCGCGAGGGCATTGTGAGCGACTTGTTCCACAGGTACCGTCGCGTGACGTACAAAAAGATCGGGGAATGGCTCGTGCAGCAGGGCGAGGCGAGCAATCCGCGTGTGAAGGGCGGCCAGGGAGAAAGCGCACTTGAGTCAAAGATGGGCTCGTACCTCTTCTTTACAAAAAACGTCCTGCATGTCGATGAACTTCTCCCCGGCACCAGTCTCTACCGCGACGTCGAGACCATTATCCTGTGGAACACCCTCTTTGAGGACCGCTCGATTCTCAAAGAGAAGCTCGAAGACGAGTTTGGTCCTGCCGGTAGCGGCCTCTTGGATGCCGACCAGATAAAAGCCATCTGCAAGAAGCGCCTTACAGGTTGGGGCAGGCTTTCTGAGAAGTTCCTCACCGGCCTTAAGGTCGATGCACAGAATGGCCGCAGAGTGTCGATCATGGACGTCCTGCGCGAGGGCAACCCCAGCGCAACACGTCGCAACGGCGAGACCATGGTCATGATGGAGGCCCTGCACGACGAGGACCTTGGCTTCCAAAAGGCCGTCGACGCGCACAACCGTGCCTACTACGCCGACCGCGGTCATGATCTGGGTGTCAACGACCTCCCCGGTTCGCCCGCGATTCGCAGAAGCTTGAACCAAGCCATTCGTATCGTCGACGAGATTGCAGGAATCGCCGGCCACGCGCCTGCGAACATATTTATCGAGGTAACGCGCGACGAGGACGAGAAGGCCAAGGGTAAGCGCACTAAGCGTCGCTATGACCAGCTCAAAGAAGCACTCGAGGTGTTCAAGAAAGAAGACCCTAAGATCTGGGCCGAGATTAAGGAAAAATCCGCAGACGATTTGGATGAGCGACTGACTCTCTACTTCATGCAGCGCGGCAAGTGTCTCTATTCCGGTAGGCCGATTGACATTAACCAACTGTCGAACGCCGGCCTGTACGAGGTAGACCACATCATTCCTCGCGCCTATATCAAGGACGACAGTTTCGAGAACAAAGCCCTGGTCATCCGCAAGGAGAACCAACGTAAGACCGATGAGCTTCTCATTGACGAAGACATTAGGCGAAAGATGAGCAGCTACTGGCGAAGCCTTCACGATGCCCATCTTATTGGAGATAAGAAATTCAACAACTTGCTGCGAAGCTACGTGAGCGAAGGGGCGATGAAGGGTTTCGTTGCCCGCCAGCTTGTCGAGACCTCGCAGATGGTGAAACTCGCCCAGTCGATGCTTGAGGCACGTTATGCCGATGAGGACACAAGAATCGTCCCGGTTAAGGCAAGCATGTCCCACAACCTGCGCGAGGCCGCTGGCCTTGTGAAGTGCCGTGAGGCGAACGACTTCCACCACGCCCACGATGCTTTTCTCGCCTGCCGGATCGGCCTCTTTATCCAGATGAGGCACCCCGGCATTTATGACAACCCAATCGCATATACGCGCATGATGCAAAACTACGTGCGTTCCCAAGCGGCCATTTTTAACCGCACGCACCAGATGCCGGGCTCGGCCGGATTTGTGGTCAACAGCTTCCTGTCCTCTGGTTTTGACAAAGAGACGGGCGAGGTCTTTAAGGATACTTGGGACGCCGAGGCCGAGCTTGAGGGCATTCGTCGCGCGCTTAACTATCGCCAGTGCTACGTCACGAGGATGCCTCAGGAGGATACTGGCGCGTTTTGGAAGGCGACTGTCTACTCGCCGCGCAATCCTTCGATGGGCTCAAAGCTGTCGCTTCCTGTTAAACAAGGGCTAGAACCTAAGCGGTATGGTGGCTTCTCTGGCC